>JAIRUV010000047.1 GCA_031254265.1 Candidatus Methanoplasma sp. | reverse complement strand
GCTGAACAGCACCTTTACAGTCAGCTGTTCCGGAAGCCTTATCGTGTCTGAGAACACCCTGCCGCACTCGGCACATCTGAATGTGCCGGTGACGTTGTCCTTTCCGAACCTTCCTTTGAGGATGTCGTGTTCAGTGACATCATCACAGTCCGGACATTGGACGTAAATGTAATCTTGAATATCTTCTTCCTGCATTCGTTTCACCTGCCTGTCAAGAAGGGAGGGTCGTGTCCCGGTATTATAACATCGGCATACCGGGCTATCAGCTTAATGCTTTCCATCGCAAGGATGGGGTCGATGTTTATTGCAGGAGGGGCCATCTTCTCATAGTTCTTGTGTTTCGGTATCGCGTCCCCTGCGACCACATATGTAATGTCGGCTTTGACGACAACGCTCACTGATCCTCTGGTGTGTCCGGGCGTGTGCAGCGTCCTCACTCCGGGAGCGAGCTCTTTGTCCGTCTCCAGAGGTTTTGTTCCCTCCACCCTGCCGTGCTCGTCTGGGTGGACCAGGATCTCCGCGCTCTCGAACATGTCATTATTCCCTATATGGTCATAATGAGAGTGGGTGAGCACAACAGTGTCGACATCCTTCGGTAACACACCGATCTGTTTGAAAGAGGTCTTTATCGCCGGCCTCATATACTTTGTGCTGGTGTCTACGACGATCATCCGTTCATCCGTCCGGATCAGAACGGAAGAGGAATGGGCATCGAATACCTTCCCTTCCGCGTCCCTTTGGAAGTTCCCTATCGCCAGCACGTCCAGTTTTATCATGTCCCCATATCTCATTGCGTCTAGAACAACATTGCCGTATTCAAATTATTATCTGAGCATTCCCATGACCTTATGATGAAGTACGATCCCGGCCTTACCGTAATGACTGATGAAGATGTCTATCCTCCCTCGGAAGACAGCATACTTCTGATAAGATCATTCGATGTCCGGCCAGGGGAGAGGGTATTGGAGATCGGGTGCGGCTCCGGGATAGTGTCTATGCACTGCGCGCTGAACGGCGTGGCCGTGACATGCGGAGACATCAGCAGGAAGGCGGTGTCGCTGACCCGGAAGAATATGGAGGTGAATTCGCTGGATGCGGGTGTCGTTGAAACGGACGTATATTCCGGCGTCAGCGGGAGGTTTGACACGATCATATTCAATCTGCCGTATCTCCCGGTCAGAGAGGATGGGGATCTGGCACTTGCATGGTCAGGCGGGGAGGGCGGCCTCGGTCCGCTTCCTGAGTTCATGTCCCGGTTGGGCGACCACCTTCTGCCGGGCGGCAGATCGATCATCGTTGTATCCTCGCTTATGGACCAGGATGCTCTGCGGTCCGTTCTGGACGGATTCTGTGTGAAAGTGCTGTCGGAACTTCCTCTCTTCTTCGAGAAGCTCAGCGTCCTTGAGATTACCCTATGATCTTCTTTATTTCTTCGGCCAGGAGCTCGTTCGCCTTCTTTCCGTCGATCTTTCCTCTCAGCGCGCCCATTACCGGCCCCATGAGCGGCCCTATCGCGTCCAATCCTTTGGATCTCACGAAATCCTCCCGCTCCCTGACCATCCTGGATATTATCGCGGATGCCTCGTCGGCATCCACCGATTCTAACCCCAATGCGCCTATGGCTCCCTCGGCGTCGGTCCCTTTGGCCATCTCCCTCAGCAGCGAAGGCAGCGCTTCTTTTGAGAACCTGTTCGCTTTCAGAAGGTCGAACGCCTTCTGCAGCTGATCCCCGCCTATCGCATCCGGATCCAGACATTCCCTTTCCAATTCGGCGAAGGTGTTGGTCAGAGCGGTTGCAGCCACCGCCGGCATACCTGATGCGTCGGATATCCTTACGAACAGCTCGTCCCTGTCCTGCCTGACTATCTGTCCTGCCTGCTGCGCGTTTATCCCGTATGCGGACACCAGTCTCCTCTCTTTCTCTTCCGGCAGCTCCGGCATGTTATCTCTTATTTGCATCAGTCTCTCGTCGGACAGCCTGATGGGGGGAACATCGGTCTCCGGGTACATCCTTGCCGCTCCGGGGAGCGGTCTCGAATATCTTGTCGTGCCGTCCGGCAGCGGGTCCCTTGTTTCCTCTGGTACGCCGTCGATCGCCTGGTTCGCCCTTCCCACGGCCACTTTCAATGCATCGACCGCTTTCTTCTCCTTTGCGGCGCACATCACGAACGCGTCCCGGGGTGACATGTTCAGTTTGGATCTCAGAGAGTCGACATATTCTTTCTCTATACCATAGTTGGGGAGCTCGTCAGAGTGGAATATCCCCTTCACGCCTCGGGTCCTGGCATATTGCGCCATTTCCGATCCGAGCCTCAATTTCCCGTTGTCGCCGTTCAGTACACCGGTGAAGTCCGGCAGTTTGACGGCTATCACTTTCCCTTTGTCTTCAAGTGCCCCTTTTATGACCTTTGAAGGGCATTTCGAGAACACTTCGGTGACATCGACAGGCAGGAACTCTGCCTGCTTGGTACCTCTCTCTTTAAGGATCCCTTTGATCCTGATGAGCATCTTCTGCCTTTCCATCTCGTTCCTTACATAATCCGGAAGCAGCCTGAGCTCCTGCGCCCCTTTGATCTCGACCCTGGCTCCTCCCGGGATCGATATGTTCAGATCCTCTCTTATCGTACCGATGCCGCGTTTCACCCTTTTCGTGGCCCTAAGAAGGGACCCGAGCCTGAAAGCAACTTCCATTACCTCCTCCGGAGTCTCCATGTCGGGTGCGGTCGCCACTTCGATAAGCGGGATCCCGAGCCTGTCGAGGCGGTACATTACTTCATTCCCGGCGGATTCGAGCTTTCTTGCGGAATCCTCCTCCAGGCAGACCGATGATATGCCTATCTTCTTACCGCCGACATCTATCGACCCGTCAACGGATATCATGGCCGTTCTCTGATAACCTGTGGTGTTCGAACCGTCGATCGCCATCTTGCGCATGAAGTGTATCTCGTCTATCATTCTGGCTCCGAGCATCATCGAGAATGTCAACACCGTGTCCATGGCGTCCTCGTTCACCGGATGCGGGGGTTCCTCGTCCAGCTCCGCAAGGCAGGTGCACTCCTCGCAGCACTGGTATCTGAACACCTCCTCTTTCTGCTGCTGCGCCAGCGCCGCCCTGTCCATTTCCCCCAGCTCGCTGGCGGTCGGTCTCAGCGTGCGATAGAATGATCCATAACCCTCATCCCTTAGCCCGCTCTCACACTCGCAGAACAGCTTTTTTGTGTCAAGCTGCTGATGTATCTCTATTCCGCATACGAGTTCTCTCTCAGACATCCACAGACCTCCTGTCGCTCATCTCCCCGGCAAGGGGCGTCATCATCAGCCTTTTCGCTTCATCCACATTATCGGCGTTGGCCAAAGCCCACATGAGCTTGACGTACGCCGTCTCCGGAAGCATGTCGAGAACGGCTATCGCCCCTGCAGAAAGGATGTCCCTTCCTGTTTTGTACACGTTGAGATTGGTCCGCCCTCCTAGACATTGGGATGTCATCACCACCAACGAACCGTTGTCGCAGGCCTTCTTTATCAGGCGGATCATTTCTTCGTTCACATGACCCAGGCCTGAGCCCGCTATGACTATGCCTTTGCTTTTCATCATTGCGTTCTCAAAAAGGGACGGGTCCATCCCAGGATAATATTGTAAGAGTATTGTCGATCTTTCCATCTTTGTCCTTGCGGCCGCTTTCCCGGATGCTATGTTCCTTCCTTCCGATGTCAGCTTCATGTTGCCGTCCTTGTCCAGCAGCGCGGCTGGCCTGACGTTTATGCTTTGGAACGCGTCGCGCCTCGAAGTGTGCATCTTCCTCACCCTTGTTCCGATGTGCACTGCGAAAGAATCATCACCGAGAGCCTCGTGCATGACGACGAACACTCCCGCCTTCCCTCCTTTGACACAGAATCTTACGGCCGCGGTCAGATTGGACGGCGCATCCGATGACGGCCTGTCGGTGGACCGCTGCGCGCCGACAATGACGACAGGTTTCGGAACATCTCCGAGCATGAACGAAAGTGCTGCCGCCGTATACCCCATTGTGTCCGTGCCGTGGGAGATGACCACGCCGTCGGCGCCGTTGTTTATCTCTTCGGCAACGGCGGCGGCCAGCTCCTGCCAGTGCTCCGCGTTCATGTTCTCCGAGAATATGGAGAACAGCGCCCTTCCGGATATGTTCGCGGCCCCCCTCATTTCAGGGGCGGAGTCCGCAAGGTCCGATACGGACAGCGCTGGACGTACTGCGCCCGTTCTGTATTCCACGTTCGAGGCGATGGTCCCGCCCGTTGCGATGAGGGAAATGTTCGGAAGCCCTTCCTTCCTTTCTGCCGGAGCCTTGTTTTTGACCTTCGGCTCCGGGTGCTCGAGGACCTTGACCGCAGAATCCTGACCTATCCTTATGCCGACATTGTACCCGCTTTTCAGCTTGATGACGATTATATCTTCGCCGCTGAAATCGTGGTGCGGCATGAGGATGCCCGCAAAAGACCTGCCTTCGGACTCGACCAAGAGTTTCGAGCCCTCCTTCGCTCCGATGCTTTCCAACAGTTCGGATAGAGATGACGAATAACTCATTATGCTCACTTTCATTAATACTAACTAACGTTTAAGGATAATGCTTTTATCATAGAATGCATCCCGCCTTCATGCACATCGTCCAAGTGGGCATGGAGTATGAT
>JAIRUV010000089.1 GCA_031254265.1 Candidatus Methanoplasma sp. | reverse complement strand
ATATCCCGCCTTTCTTCTCCCATGTCACATGCCCCAGAAAGGATCCCCCTTTCTTTTTATGTCGACGGTCTCTTTGAGGGCCGCCCGCTCGTCTTCGTTGATATCCAGAACCGCCAGCTGTTTGACCGCCGATTCCAGCAGATCGACGTAGATTATATCGTCCTCATTGATCTGTCTGCCTGCGGTCACGCCGTCTATGCCGATAGCTACCTCCTCGCCCTGCTTCGCTTCCTTCAGGGTGTCCTCTCCGGAGTGTATGCTCTTTATCCTTCCGGCATCCTTCCCGTCCGAACCTATCAGGCGCTGCCCTATCCTTATCCTGCCTGCCAGCACCCTGATCCCCACTATGGCCGGCTTGCTTGCTCTGAAAATGCAGTTCGGGAGTATCCTGAACTTCGCGGGGAAAGCGAACTCTGACCTTTTGTCGGAGTCCGTCTTCTTCTTGGTCTCCTCCAGCCACTCCTTGTATTCCTCTATCAGCCGGTATACGATCTGGTTCGTCATCACTTTTGTGGTGTGGCTCTCTATCTCGGTCTCCGCATCCTTTGTGACGGATACGTTGAACCCCAGGATCACATTGTTCGCCTTGTCCCCGTATGCGGTCTCCACCACATCCCTCCTCGTGATGTCGCCCACGCCGAATTTCCTGATGGGTATGCCTGCCTCTCTGGTCTCGAATGCTAATGCTTCAAGCGATCCTATTGCATCGGCCTTGATCATTATCCCTTTCTCAGCCGTCTCTATCTTGATCGACGCGTCTTCCGTCAGGTCCTTGATCGCGGGGTCGTTCGGCCCTTTGACCACCATGAAAGGTGCGCCGGCTATCACTCCATCCATACTCTGGGTCGATATCTTCACGCCGGCTGCGGCGTGAAGGTCCTTCACCGAGTCGAACCTGTCCCGGGGGTCCCGTATCTCATCCAGCGGCTTCGGTTTCAGTATCGCTTTGACCCTTGTCACATGGGGTGCGCCGTTCGTTCCGAGGGCGACGGTGTCCCCTTTGCTGAGCGTACCTGAGTACAGTATGACATCCATTGTCTTCCCGAGGCCTTTCTCTTCTTTTATCTCAAGGATCGTCCCCTTTCCGGGGCCTTCTCCCTTCTCCAGCCGCTGCTCCAGGAACCGTTGTGCCAGACCTATGAGTACAAGCAGGAGGTCCGGTATCCCCTCGCCCTCCTTTGCGCTGATGGGGACGAGAGCGACCGTCTTTGTGAAATCGTCTATCCTGTCGTACCTGTCCGCGAATATGTTCTCCGTTGACAGCTGCGACATTATGTTGTACATCTTCTCATTGAACGCGTCCATGGTATGCTGTTGCTGCGCCTTCTCGGAGAGTATGAACGGCCTTCCCTCTTCCGATGCCCACCCCTGTATCGTATCTATTTTGTTCAGCGCGATGACGAACGGGGTCTTGTACTGCCTCAGTATGCGGATGGACTCCACGGTCTGCGGCATTATCCCTTCCCGGATGTCGATCACAAGCACCGCGAGATCTGCCAGCGAACCTCCTCTTGCGCGCAGGGTCACGAATGAATGGTGTCCGGGGGTATCGATGAAAAGCAGCCCGGGCACGTTGAACCTCTTCTTTCCGATCAGCTGAGAACATACCTTATAGATGTGCTCGATGGGCACTTCGGTCGCCCCTATGTGCTGGGTGATGAGTCCCGCCTCCCTTGCCTGAACAGACGTGCCTCTGATCCTGTCAAGGAGCTTCGTCTTGCCATGGTCCACATGGCCAAGCACGCTGACCACCGGTTGCCTTATCGCCATCAGATCACGCCCGCAGAAAGGTTTGAGTGAAAAAGTTTCATTCGTAGATCCAATCGTCTGCCGTTCTCTTGTATGTAATCAGTTCTTCTGGCTTAAAGAAGATCGATATCTCCCTTGCAGCCGAGGCCGGAGAATCGGAACCGTGTATCAGGTTCATTCCCGTTACCATCCCAAAATCGCCGCGTATGGTGCCAGGCGCCGAATCCTGAGGGTTCGTTTTTCCCATCATGTTCCTGCACACCGCCACCGCGTTGTCGCCTTCCAGGACCATCGCGAGAACAGGGCCGGATATGATGTACGAGATAAGCGAGTCGTAGAATCCTTTCCCTTTGTGCTCGCCATAGTGGTTCTCGGCGACATCTTTCCGGATGACCATGAACTTCATCGCGACGATCTTCAGTCCCTTGTTCTCAAACCGGGACAGTATCTCGCCGCAGAGTCCTCTCTGAACGCCGTCCGGCTTGACCATGAGGTAGGTCTGCTCTATGGGCATGGGATCACTCCTTCTTCTCTGCCGCTTTGAGACGTGCCGTCTTTTCGATCGCTGCCTTCTCGGTCCACTCCGTTTTCCTTGCCACTCTCTTGAGCTGGATCATGTTCTTGTAACACTTGCTCGTGTCAAAATTGAATACGGTCCCGTCCTTCTTGACGTACATCTTCCCGGTCCCGGGTTCGATGTCGCTTCCGCAGAATGAGCACTTCCTTATCTCTACCATAACGATCACCTGCCCATTCCGAGCTTCCTTGCCTCTCTCGAGGTCTCTCTGAGCATGAGTATGTCGCCCATCCTTACGGGGCCCATGATATTCCTGGTGATTATCCTTCCTTTGTCGCGTCCGTCCAACACACGGACCTTCACTTGGGTGGCCTCACCGGTCATCCCTGTGCGGCCGATTATCTCCACCACCTCTGAGGGGATGCTGTCTGTGTCTACCATAGGGATCACCTTACTTCTTGAGTGCTTTCACAGCATTGGTTATCTCGTCGCAGATCGGCTTTCCTTTCCCCACATCTATGATGGCTATGGACGCCGTGGGCTTGTCGAGACCGATCGAAATACCGAGCTCCGCCTTGCTGGGAACGTACACGTAAGTGACGTTCCTCTCCTCGCAGATCGCGGGGATATGGGCGAGTATCTCCGGAGGGTCGACATCCTTTGCCATTATGACTATGGCCGCACTGCCGCGTTCGACCGCTTTTGTGACCTCGTTCGTTCCTTTCTTTATCTTTCCGCTCTCTCTTGCGATCTCGGCGAGCGAGTATGCTTTGTCGGAAAGCTCTTTCGGCGTCTCGAATTTTACAAATACTGACATTTTAACTACCTCTTTCCGGTGATATACACCTTCATCATTCATCGGCTCATTAAGAGCATTCGACCAATCTCCTTGTAGTATTTATTGTTACTCATAAAAGACGGCCTTATTTGAATCCGCGCGTTCAAAGCTTCCGAAAAGCTCTGGGCATGCAGTCTGGCACAGACTCAAATCATGCCCGACGAAGCCCTTGACCTCAGCGCAGTCGGAGGTCCGAAGATCAACGGACTGATCGGCTGGGAGATCATTAAATCCCTGTACTGGGAGATCGATTTCCAGAACCGCAAAGTGAGGGTGCGCGCTCCGCTTCGGGATG
>JAIRUV010000072.1 GCA_031254265.1 Candidatus Methanoplasma sp. | reverse complement strand
GCATGCTTTCGCTATGTTCTCGTTGATCTTCTTTGCGCCCTGGAACCCTCCCGTGATAGCTGTCACGATGAATGGGAAATCCAGTTTCTTCCCGAAGATCCCCACGGACATGTCGATCTCGTCGGCGTTCACCTCGGGAAGTGCGTTGTGGATAAGCCTGACATCATCCCAATAACAATGTCCGGGTTCGACCCTTTCTTTAAGACATATCTCAATGTGATCTGCTTTCCTTTCCTTTATTGGGATCATCACAATCCTCCTTTGGCCGTGGTGGAGATAACTTCATCCCCCTTTAATAGTGAGTATAATCTTCCGGGAACGGAACCGTTCACAAGCACGCACTCCCTTTCTGGAGTGGTGATCCTGAGCATGGCCTCCATCTTGGCACGCACTCCGCCGGTGACATCGTCGATGCCGCTTTCGCCGGAGACACTGCTGAGAAGCTCCGAGGTCAGCTCCGTCAGAAGTTTCGCGTCAGGGTTGGTCTTCGGGTCCTTTTCATAGAGCCCGTCCACATCCGACACGAAGACCACTTTCTTTGGGTTGTAGATGGTGCATAGCACCTCCATTATCTGGTCCCCTGAACATATTCCGAACCCTTTGCTGCGGTCGAAGACCACATCCCCGAACATGACAGGCATGATCCCAAGGTGGGAGGCTGAAAGAAGGACCTTGGGGTCATCGACTATCAGCTTTCCGTCGTCCATCATGAAACATGATCCCGGAGGTACCGATATAGCAGGCATGCCGGCGTTCAGAAGTTCGTTGATGACCATGAGGTTGAGTTCCCGCATATCGTACTGCACCCTCGCCACAGCCGGGATCTGCCTGAAATCAATGAGCCCGTTCTGCAGGGAATATTCCTTCGAGACCACATGTCCGAAAGAACCTCCCCCGTGAACTATGATCGCCCCCGCTCCGGAATCACGGATCTCTTTGCAGAGTCTCGAGACAACGTCACGGTTGAAGGTTCTGTACTGGGTCTTATCGGTGATAACGCTTCCGCCCAGTTTTATCAATATCATTGCAGAATGATTGCAGAGGTTATTTTAATAGTTATCATGCAGTAGGAGAAAAAGTGGTTGACAGCGTGTCTATGTTCCCGTACGCTTGCGCAGTACAGTACAGACAGATACGCGGGCGGACTTTACTGCCGGGTTCGAGATGGGACCGGGTGTTTCCCCGCCGCTGTGGCCGTCAGACCGAATCCTGCCATTACTACAAACTATATTAATCTATCTTGAAACCGAACGGATGGGCCCGTTCACCGAACGGATGTGTGTTCGCTGTCCAAGACCTCGTTCCACAGCTTCAGCGTCTCTTGCGCCTCTTCCTCGTCCATGATCTCGATAGCGAACCCCGCATGTATGACCGCCCAGTCCCCGACCTTCGCCTCCACCATGGAGACATTGGCCTTCCGTATCACTCCGCCGAAGTCGATGTCCCCGACATCCCCTTCGATCCTGATTATCCTTCCCGGTATTGCCAGACACATTTCCATCAGCTCGTCATTATCTTAAGTATGGCCTCTGCAGGCTGTCCGTCCGCTTCCTCAAGGGCCTTTACCGCCCTTTCCCTGTCGCAGCCGGTCTGCGACATCACCAGGTCTATGTCCCCGGAAGGGAACGATGCCGTCGCGGCGCCGGCCGATCCAAGCCCTCTGACCTCCTCGCTTCCGGAGATCTGGTAGCTGCGGCTGCCCTGCATATCGACACACACCACGTCCACGTTCGTAAGCACGATCTCTTTATCGGTCGTCCTTATTATGACCTCCGTGGCATTATCGATGTTGGTCTGCTTTATGCCCATCTTCTTCATTGCCTGCTGCATCTGACGGGGATTTACGCCTCTCATTCCTGACATATCGTCACCTCAATAACACTTCAATTAATTAATTGTAGCCGTTGTACGACCTCTTCCATGAGTTTTTTGAACACTGCCTCTGCCGATGCGGCATCTGCGACCCCTCCCTGCGCGAAGTCAGACCTTCCCCCGCCCCTGCCCCCGAAGCCGGCAAGGACTCTTGACAGGATGTCCCTGCAGTCGATCCTCTCGGTCCCGGAGGACAATATCGCCGACACGTTCTCTCCTGCTGACACCAGAACGCAGACCTTTCCGGAGTTCTTATGCATCTCCGCAGCGTCTGAAAGGATGTTCCTGTCCACTGGCGGGAATGTTCCGCCCACCACATCCACCCCTCCCGCCGATATCGGCACAAGTTCCGCGATGTGTTTTTTCACGAACGAACCAGCAGATCTCCTGAGGGCCTCATGTTCAGACCTCAGGTTCGACACCGCCCGCACCAGGTCCTCGGGTTTGCTTTCGGCTGCATCCGACGCCTGAAGGCATACGTTCGCCAAGGATGCCGCGGCATCTTTTGCTTCATTGCCTACTTTGAAATGTATCGCGACCCCGTCCTTTCCCGCCGAGACCATCCTGTCGACGAACAGCATCTCCAGTTCTCCCGTCTCCATCACATGGAGGCCGCTGCACGCCGAGAGGTCGATGTCCCCGATGGACACCACCGAGACGTCCTCTCCTTCGGAGATCTTCTCTTTTTTTATCCTCACCCTTTCAAGTTCCGGGTCATCCCTGCTCATGATCGTTTTTGTTACTGGAAGGTTCTCCCTTATCGCCCGATTCGCGAAAACAAGAGCTTCGCGGACATCGTCCCAGCCGATATCCCTGTCCACGACCACGTATTTGCTTTCTGGAGAGATGAATATCTTGTTTATGGTAAGTTCCGGGACCTGTCTCCTCAAGGAACAGAAAAGGAGATGCTCTCCAGTGTGCCCCATCATGAGGCCGTACCGTCTGTCCCAATCGACGCTGCACCATACTGTGTCCCCGATCTTCAGATTGTTGCCCGGGACCTTATGGATTATTTTGTTCTTTTTGTAGAACACTTCCTTGACATCGGAGCCCCTTATGGTCCCGGTATCGCTTACCTGTCCTCCGCCGCCGGGATAGAAGGCGGTCATGTCCAATTCCACAT
>JAIRUV010000130.1 GCA_031254265.1 Candidatus Methanoplasma sp. | reverse complement strand
CCCCGCCCCCCGAGGCCTTAATGCCCACGAGGGCCTTTGAGACCCAGAAGGGCGAGAGTATGCTGGAGACCATCAACAACAACAAAGGGCTGGAGATCTACACTCCGGGCGGCATTTTCGTAGGGGTTGTCGACGAGGTCATAATCAGCATACAGAACATGGGGGTCGACGGACTGTTCGTGGCAGATGCGAACCCGGTGCTGGTCGACGAGAGCGTATCGATCAGCATCCCAATGAGGTGGGTCCAGAGCATAGGGGATGTGGTGATACTGAACAGATTCCCTAATGAGAGGATAAGTTCCGGGTCAGTGTGAGAGCCATCTGAGATCAGGATACTCCCCGATCTCTTCCGGTATTATGTCCAGGTCCATCCCGTACAGCTTCGAGAGTTCCCAATGGAGCGATTCCATCCTGGCCGCGCCCCTGAATGCCCCTTTGTCCCGCAGCCTCTCTGCGGAGTGCCTGTGGCCGACGACCCTGTTGTCGCTGACAAGGTTGTCCGCATGTGCGACGACCTTCTCCTCGATCGTCCTGGGCATATAGTCTCCGGGCGGGAGCCCAAGATCCTCAACATCGATATCGTCGAGACCTGCGCCTGTGTGTTTTCTTATGATGTTCACCAGATCGGAAGAGAAACCCTTCTTCTCCACCATCTCACCGCCTATTACCGCATGCAAAATGCCGTTGTCCACAGACCGTCCGATATCATGCAGAAGGGAGCCCGCCATCACAAGCGGCCTGTCTGCCTTTATGTTCTTCAGCATCTCCTCCGCAACGGCGGCGACGGTGCAGCAGTGTACGACCACCCTCTCTCTGCAGCCCGCTTCTCTGAGCATACGCAGACAATTCGGTTCATCAGGTATGTTTCTCGGCAACTGTCTTCCCCCTCTCGTTAGGTATCACTGTCACCAGCCCATCGCGGTCCGAGTATAGATTTTTACCGTCAGTGAATCTGTCCAGGAATATCGCGAGCGCTGCGATCTCCGAGTGCGGCTGGTTCCCGACGGAGATGTTGTGGTCGGCGGCCCGATAGACTTCGGGAGGCACTTTCTCCGCGCCTACGACTATCATCATATCCTTGTCCCTGGCTATTTTCGGGAGCGCCTCATCGATCCTCTGCCCGTACATAGTGAGGTGGACCACCTCTCCGTCGAAGTCCTTGAGCATACTCTTCCACTGCACTCCGGTCTTTATCTCAAAATCCCCGCCGAACCTCTCCGTGACGCTGCGGACATTCTCCTCTAGCACTCCGTCTTCGGTATCAACATATATCGCCGATGCACCCAGCGCACGAGACGAAAGAGCCACATGCGTTGTCACCCTCTTGTCCCTCTGCGGACGGTGGCCGATCCTCAGTATCAGGATCCGTGGCATCTCACTCTTCTCTGATAGGTTCGATCCTGTGGCCTCTGTAATCCATCTTGACGGACCTTCTCACAAGGCTCTTCAGCATTGTGGACGAAAGACCCAGAGCCTCCGCCACGTCTCCAGAGAACCTTCCGCCCTTCCCGACCTCCGCGAGTATCCTCGCTTCGATCGCCCCGTATTCTTCCGCATCCATCATGGCGGCCGCCAGCACATCGCTTATCTCATAGACAGGCCACTGCGCGTTGATGTTGAACGAGTTGTAATAAGTATGGTAGGATTTTTCCGGGTAGCCGCCGTTCACGGACAGCCACCTGGTCTCGACAAGTTTCATTTTCTCAAAAAAGACCAGGGCATCCCTGCCTTCGGCACCGAATTTTTTCTCTATGTCGTCGGCAGTTCTCCATTCCAGGGTCACCTCTTTCAATACATCCCGTTTTATGGGCGTATCCACTGACCTGAGCATCGGTACAAGCTCTGATGGCTCATTGATGACCTTAATCCTGTTCATAAGAGTTTCCCTTATAGAGATAAATGTATATAACGATTCTTCAAATATATACTCCTTTTTTGGTAGGTCCCCATTGCCAAGATTTATTAACGGATTTGATAATCAGGTCACGATGGCAAAAGAGAAACCCCTCGAGCTAAGGTGGCAGTGTCTTAGCTGTTATAAGTCCCACCGCGGCCCTGATGCCGAAAAGAAAGCCTTGGACTGTTGCGGATCGTTCATACAGGGATATTGGAAGAACTATTCGAAGTGGGGAAAGCAGAAGTGGTACGGGCGCTGAACATTTTTCCGCGTGCGACTTTTCGTTTTACTGTTATAGATAATACTCGTTGAGGCCACCGTATACGACCAATGTCGCTCCTATTTGAGTTCAGAAATACAATTCTGCAACCATCGGTTGCAGGATTCTGGATCAGTACCTGAAAAAATACGAGTTTCAGGCAAAGCTTGCGGTCAAGATGATCACAGTTTCGATTTCATAGAGATAGGCACCGACCACATCATGCAGATAGCCTCACAGAGTTCCAGTGTCGTTATGATTAATAACAGACAATGTCATCACTTCCACCATGGCAGAGGGCGCGTCTATCTTTGACAGTGTTTTAGAGGAGATAGAACTCGTAGGCAGGCACATCGAGATGCTGAAGGTCACCAGGGAGATGCAGCCTATCGGAATAATAAGGCTGTCGGAGGTCCTCGGCATACCCAAGCACAAGGTGAGGTACTCCCTCAGGCTTCTGGAGAAGGACGGGCTGATAATAGCCACCAGCGAAGGCGCGCTGGTATCCGACAAGTACGATGAGTTCATAGCCGATCTGTCGGAGAACTTCGATGAGCTCATAGACCGCATAAACAAGATAAGGCAAAGCTGATCCGGAACGCATCACCCGATGAGTTCTCGTTTTTCATATATGGACGAGAGCACAGTCGATGTCACGATCATGGCCGCGCCCGCCAGCAGCGGGAAGGTGATGGCATCAAAGCCCAAGGCCCATGAGAACATCATGGCGAAAACGGACTCGCTGCAGCACATGACGGATACGGTCGTGGCAGATATCTTCTTTTGGACGGCTGTCTGTATGAAGAATCCCAATCCTGTGACGATGAGGCCCATGAACGCAAGACCCGCCCAAGACCCGACGAGGTCCATGCCGGAATATTGGCCGTTCTCTGCCAACAGGCTGACGGCCGCCGCAGCAGTCGCCGCAGTGATCATCTGCACGAGCGTGAAGTTTACTGTGTTAAGGGACGGCGAATACTTCTCCAGCGTAACGAAGTGCATTGCGAACATGACTGCGCAGAATATCGTCAGGATATCTCCGAAGTTCATCGAGGCATCCCCTCCGACGACCCCCGACATGACAACGACACCGGCGAAGCCGATCAATGCGAACAATACCGACCGCGACGAAAGCTTACTTCTTATTATGGAAATGATCACTGGCACGAACAGGACGTACAGGACGGTCAGGAGGCCGCTCTTTGCCGGAGTGGTGTACGCCAACCCCAGGGTCTGAAGCCCGAAGGCGCCGAATATCAGCATGCCTGCGACAATCCCGCATCTCAGCTCGTTCCGGCCGATGCGCGGAGTGGACCTGAAGAGCACCTTTGCGGAGAGGAGGGTCAGGGCGCCGATCCCGTATGTTACCATGACCAAAAAGAACGGGGGTATCCCTGTGTCAAGGAGGTCATATGCGATGACAAGGCTGAGCGCCCAGACTATGCAGATGGTCAGGAACGCAGACAAATGGAGCAGTCTTTCCTTCTCGACTAACAAATCCTCACAACATGCCAGCATGACCGACACCTTATTTTAACATGTAGTATAGGTACCAGAAGGCCGGCGATATTCAACGTAATCATTTAATATCTGTCAATCTTTCGCTTCTTCCACAGGCCGTCGTAGCTCAGCAGGTAGAGCGCCTGGCTCATAACCAGGTGGTCGCTGGTTCAAATCCGGCTGGGCCCACCACCTCTCATCCGGCATGAGCTTATTTGCGTTATCGGCGGCGTGTTTCCGAACATGGCTGTGAAATTCCGCCCAGCAGTGTCGGAAGCCAAAATAGGCCCACCACCTCTAGCATTATGTGAGAAGATAGAACGGCGTTTGTCGAATAAAATGCTCTAAATCTAATTATGTTTTATATATAAGATACGACAATCTGTTCAAGCGTCTACCGAAATATGAAGAATGTGGTTTTTCGGCGAATATACATAAGCAGATTGCCACATAGTTCATATCGCGACCGGCGGAACGTTTCCCCAGCAGATGAGGACATCAAGGTCCGTAAAAAACCAATCCCGTCTGAACGGCACGTTCTGATCGACCTTTTCGACCGACATTTCAGCCATATGTACGGCAGAAATGGCAGGTCGGGCGCCGGGCACCGGCAGGTGGCCTAGCCGCTTCAAAAGGTATTATATACAATGAAGAATTCCTTCCGCATTACAAGCTTTAAGATATCAAGGGCCTGTAGCTCAGCTAGGTAGAGCATCTGACTTTTAATCAGGTGGTCAAGGGTTCGAATCCCTTCAGGCCCGCTGAGAGTCTTCATGAGCGATCGACCGCAGATCAAGTATGAGGAAAGGAATGACAAAAGCAAAATTCTTAAAAAGGGGGTCCCGCTGACCGGGGGCGGGAATTACTGGCAGGTGAATCGATTTGGCAGCAGACAATATTTCATTTAATGTACTCAAACACGACCTTGTGCCCGAACACCACCTTCTGTCCGAGACAGAGGCGGAAAGGCTACTATCAGAAATGAGGATGACCTGTGATCAGCTTCCGAAGATAAGGAACAATGACGCAGGCATAAGGGTCCTGGAGAGCATACACGGGCCGATTGCAGAGGGACGCGTGGTCAAGATCGTCAGAAAGAGTGAGACAGCGCAGGAATTCGTGGCTTACAGGCTTGTAACCAAAGGGTGATTTTTTGAGGGATTTGGTTAAATTATATTTCGCAGAGAAAAACATCGTGAACCATCACATCTCGTCCTTCGACGACTTCCTTGCCACCGCTGGGAATCCGAGCAGCAGGATGCAGAAGATAGTCGACGATATCAGGGTTCCCACCGACGATGCCGAGCGCGGCGTGATAAAGCTGGACCCTGAACGCACCAGCGGCAAGAACATAGAGATCAGGATAGGGAGGAAGAGGGACGAGGACGGCAACATCGACCCTCAGGCGAAAGCCACTATAAGGATAGATCAGCCCAAGGTCATGGAGGCGAACGGCTACAGCCATGAGCTTATGCCAATGGAGGCCAGGCTCAGGAACCTCAACTATCTTTCACCTGTTTTCGTAAGATTCGAAGTGTACGAGGACGGGATCGAGAAAGAGATGTCCGAGAATGAGAGATGGGTACACGTCGGGGATCTGCCGATAATGGTCAAATCCAGCGGGTGCAACCTGAACCACCGTGTCCTTGAGACGCATCAGGACCGCAAACTCTCAGAAGAAGAATACCTTAAAGAACTGATAAAGCAGAAAGAGGACCCCAGAGAGCCGGGCGGGTACTTTATAATCGGAGGCACCGAGAGGGCGCTGATAACCCTTGAGGACCTGGCGCCCAACAGGGTCATGGTGGAATACAACGAAAAATACGGATCGTCCGTAGAGATAGCCAAGGTGTTCTCCCAAAGGGAAGGGTACCGTGCATTGACACTCGTCGAGAAGAAGAAGGACGGGATGGTCATGGTGTCCGTACCTGTGGCATCCGGTTCCATCCCGCTGATCGCTCTGATGAAGGCCCTCGGTATGGAGTCTGACTCGGAGATATACGACACTATCGTATCGGACGAGGCTATGGCGAACATCGTTTACGCCAACATCGAAAGCTCGCTTGATAAGAAGAACTTCCCTCCGAACGGTTACCACTCCAAAGAGGATGCCATATTGTTCCTGGAAAGGAACTTCGCGGCAGGGCAGGCAAAAGAGTACAGGACGAAGAAAGTAGAGAGCATACTGGACCGTTCGCTACTTCCGCATCTCGGTGACACCGAGGCCGACCGCATGAAGAAGGCGATCTTCCTCGGGCGCATCGCCCGCTCCGTTCTGGAGCTGTCCCTGGGCAAGAGGAAGGAGGACGACAAGGACCACTATGCCAACAAGAGGCTGAAACTGTCCGGCGACCTCATGGAGGACCTGTTCAGGACAAGCTTCAGCAGCCTGATGAAAGACCTGAAATACCAGCTTGAGAGGAACTGGGGAAGGAAGAAGAGCGAGTTCAACATATCTTCTTCAATAAGGCCAGACCTCCTCACCCACAAACTGCTGCACGCGCTCGCCACAGGCAACTGGGTCGGCGGCCGCGCCGGCGTGTCCCAGCTTCTCGACAGGACATCCAACATGTCCGCTATGTCGCACCTCAGAAGGGTGACGTCATCCCTTACAAGGAGCCAGCCTCACTTCGAGGCCCGTGACCTTCACCCCACCCAGTGGGGGAGACTGTGCCCCTCGGAGACCCCGGAGGGTCAGAACTGCGGTCTCGTGAAGAATGCGGCGCTGATCATCGACGTCTCCGAAGGATACCCCGAGCAGGATGTCAGATGGACGCTGAAGGAGCTGGGTCTGGGTTCTGTCAAGGATGACGGGACCAGAGTGTACCTCAACGGGGACCTGATGGGCACCCACAGGGATGCGGAAAGGCTTGTGTCCGAGATAAGGGAACGCAGGAGATACGGCCTCCTGTCCAACTGCATCAACGTACGTTATGATGAGGAAATGAAAGAAGTGATCATCAACTGCGACGAGGGACGCCTCAGGCGCCCGCTTCTGACATTGAAGGACGGAAGGACAATGCTCACAAGGAAGCACGTCGAAGGGATACGCGACGGCAAAGTGACATGGAACAGCCTTTTCAAAGAAGGAATAATAGAATGGGTGGATGCAGAAGAAGAAGAGGACCTGCTCGTTGTGGTGGACGCATACGATGTCCCGAAGAGGTGCGAGCGCTGTGAGCACGCCCTTTCCCACTCGGATGTTGACTGGCTCAACCCCGGGCAGGAGGACGACCCCTTACTTAAATGTAAATGGTGCGGCGAGGACTTCACCGCCCCGGCCAAGATATCCAGGGAGTACACGCACATGGAGATCGACCCGATGCTGATATTGGGCGTCGCTTCAGGGATAGTCCCGTACCCGGAATACAATTCGGCACCCCGTGTGACGATGGGAGCGGGAATGGCAAAACAGGCGCTGGGCATACCGGCCGCCAACTACCGCATAAGGCCGGACACAAGAGGACACATAATGCATTACCCCGAGGTCCCCATGGTGCAGACACAGACCATGGAGTTCATGGGGTACAACCACAGGCCGGCCGGCCAGAACGTCTGCGTCGCCGTCCTTTCGTACCACGGATACAACATAGAGGATGCGCTGGTCATGAACAGGAGCTCCATCCAGAGAGGTCTGGGGAGATCGACGTTCCTGAGGTCCTACCGCGCAGAGGAGCGCCGCTATCCGGGAGGCCAGGAGGACCACTTCGAGATACCTTCCCCGGACATAATGGGCGCCCGTGCGGATTTCGCATACGCTTCGCTGGGAGAGGACGGCCTGATATCGCCGGAATCCGAGGTGAACGGCAGCGACGTCCTGATAGGGAAGACATCCCCTCCGAGATTCCTCGAAGAGGAGACGGACTTCCTCACGCCGCAGAAGAGAAGGGAGACATCGGTGACGGTGAGGCCGGGAGAGAGAGGATATGTGGACTCGGTCATGGTGACGGAGTCCGAGAACGGCTCGAGGCTTGTGCGCGTCAAAGTAAGGGATGAAAGGATACCGGAGCTGGGGGACAAGTTCTGTTCAAGGTTCGGGCAGAAGGGTGTGATCGGAAGACTGGTGGACCAGTGCGATATGCCCTTCACGGCTGAAGGCGTGACACCTGACCTTGTGGTCAACCCCCACGGCATACCCTCCCGTATGACCATAGGGCATGTACTGGAGATGATCGCCGGCAAGGTCGGGGCCATGGAAGGCCGTATCATCGACGGGACGGCGTTCTCCGGTGAGAGAGAGGCTGCGATCCGCGATGCGCTTGTCAGTAACGGTCTCGGCATGCACGGCAAAGAGGCCATGTACGACGGAAGGACCGGGAAGATGATCAAGACCGGAGTATACACCGGCGTGATATTCTATGAGAAGCTGCACCACATGGTCAGCGGCAAGATGCATGTACGTTCGAGAGGACCGGTACAGATACTTACCAGACAGCCCACCGAGGGACGTTCCAGACAGGGAGGCCTAAGGTTCGGGGAGATGGAGCGCGACTGTCTTATCGGACACGGGGCGGCGATGGTCATCAAGGACCGTCTCCTCGATGAGTCGGACGGGACCCAGCAGTACATCTGCGGGAACCAGGCATGCGGACACATTGCCATAATGGACAGGCACGGGGCGCTTTATTGCCCTGTCTGTAAGAACAACTCAAGCATATACCTCGTTCAGACGTCATATGCCTTCAAACTGCTTATGGACGAGCTTCTGTCTCTCGGTGTCGCCATGAGACTTCAGCTGGAGGACCTCACATGATGCGCGGTATAACGAAAAGGATAGGATCGATCAGGTTCTCCTGCGTCTCACCTGATGAGATAAGGAGGATGTCGGCGACAAAGATCATCACCGCCGACACATACGACGACGAAGGATACCCCATAGAGATGGGTCTTATGGATCCGCACATGGGCGTCATCGAGCCGGGGCTCAGATGCAAGACCTGCGGATGCAAGGTCGATGAATGCCCCGGACACTTCGGACACATCGACCTGGCGATGCCGGTTATACACGTTGGCTTCATCAAGGACATAAAGCTGATGCTGGAAAGCACCTGCCGCAGCTGCGGGAGGATCATGCTCACCGCAGAGCAGATAGAATCCCGCAGGGACGACATGTCGGAGATGAGGGACCTGGGAGGAGGGACCATAGATCTGAAGAACTTCTCCAAAGAGACAGCAAAGGACGCGTCCAACAAAGGCGTCTGCCCGTACTGCGGGACAGAGCAGATCAAGATAAAACTGGACAAGCCCACTACCTTCAGGGAAGTGGACGACAATCATAAACTGACCCCGAAAGAGGTGCGCGAGAGACTTGAGCGCATTCCCGATGAGGACCTCAAGACCCTTGGGATGGATCCGGCCACATGCAGGCCGGAATGGATGGTGCTTACTGCCCTGGCGGTTCCGCCGGTCACGGTCAGGCCCTCCATCACCCTGGATTCTGGAGACAGGTCCGAGGACGATCTCACCCACAAGCTGGTGGATGTCCTCAGGATCAACCAGAGGCTGAGGGAGAACCGCGACGCCGGAGCTCCGCAGCTTATCGTAGAGGACCTGTGGGAACTGTTGCAGTACCACGTGACCACATACTTTGACAATCAGACATCGGGGATACCTCCCGCAAGACACAGGTCAGGCCGCCCGCTGAAGACGCTGGCGCAGAGGCTCAAGGGCAAAGAGGGGAGGTTCAGGTCGAACCTCTCCGGTAAGCGTGTGAACTTCTCCGCCCGTACTGTGATATCTCCGGACCCGACGCTCTCGATAAACGAAGTGGGCGTACCGTACATAGCGGCAAGGGAACTGACCGTCCCTGTCCATGTCAACGAACACAACATAGAGAAGCTGAGAGCCATCGTCGCACGCGGACCCACACCGTCCATGGAGAACGGGTACGTTCCGGGCGTCAACTATGTGATAAGGGCCGACGGAAGGAGGATCAGGGTGACCGAACGCAATGCGGAAGAGGTCTCAGGGAACATAGACTTAGACTATACCATAGAAAGACAGCTTATGGACGGGGATGTGGTGCTGTTCAACAGACAGCCGTCCCTTCACAGGATGTCGATGATGGCGCACCGTGTCAAGATGATGGACGGGAAGACGTTCAGGTTCAACCTCTGCGACTGCCCTCCTTACAACGCAGATTTCGACGGGGACGAGATGAACCTGCATGTCCTGCAGTCTGACGAAGCACGCGCAGAAGCACGCATACTGATGCAGGTCCAGGAGAACATACTGTCTCCGAGGTACGGAGGGCCGATCATCGGCGCGATCCACGACCACATCACCGGAGCCTACTTCCTGACACACGAGAACCCGAGGTTCGGCAGGGCAGAGGCAATGAACATCATCTCCAAACTCAAGGGGATAGAGGTCCCGAAGCCCTTGACCGACAAGAACGGGAAGGAATACTGGACCGGAAAACAGCTGTTCTCAATAGTCCTCCCCGAGGACTTCAGGACGACATTCAAAGCGAACATATGCCAGAACTGTGACCTTTGCATAAAGGAGGACTGCCGGTTCGACGCGTATGTCAAGATACGCGGCGGGCAGCTGCTCTGCGGGACGATCGATGTCAAAGGCATAGGTAACAGCAAAGGGAAGATCCTGGACAGGATAGCGCGCGACTACGGCTCCGACAGGGCGGCCAGGTTCATAAACGAGGTGACCAAACTGGCACTCGGCGCGCTTATGAATCACGGTTTCAGCACCGGCATCGGGGATGAGGACATACCTGATGAGGCTGCTCTCCAGATAGCGAACAACAACCAAGAATGCATCAACAAGGTGACAGAGCTCGTCGAGTCATACCAGAACGGGACGCTGGACCAGATGCCCGGGCGTTCCCTCAGAGAGACGCTCGAGGTCAGGGTCATGACCGTCCTAGGACAGGCCCGTGACGAGGCAGGCCGCATAGCCGGAAAACATCTGGGTCTTATGAACCCGGCCGTCATCATGGCAAAAGCGGGCGCACGCGGGTCGATGCTCAACCTGTCACAGATGGCAGGCTGCGTCGGCCAGCAGGCGGTCAGAGGGGAGAGGCTGTCCAGAGGATACTGGAACAGGACCCTCCCGCACTTCCACAAAGGGGACCTGGGAGCACACGCAAGGGGATTCTGTTCGAACTCGTACAAGTCCGGTCTCAACCCCACGGAGTTCTTCTTCCATGCGATGGGAGGAAGGGAAGGGCTTGTGGATACTGCGGTAAGGACATCCAGGTCCGGTTACATGCAGAGGAGGCTCGTCTCGGCGCTGGAGGACCTGAAACTGACATCCGACGGAACGGTCAGGAACACGGTGGGGACCGTGATACAGTTCAAGTACGGAGAGGACGGGGTCGACCCGTCCAGAACGGTGAGGGGCAAGGCGATAGACCTCGACGACCTTTTCGCAGAGGTACTGGGAGACGACGCCGACATCCTTCTCCGCATTGACGACCGCGACGTAGGCGAAGATTACGGAACAAGGGAGAAGGACGAGATGGAGTACACCGAAGAAGAAGACAGCGAAGAGTACGACGACATCGAGTCCGACTTCGAAGGAGGAGGTGAGTGAAATGGCAAAGAAAGATACTCTCAAAGCCCTCGTAAGCAGGGACATAAGCGAAGAGGTGGCCGGGCTGCTCCTCACCAAGTACAGCACGCTCAGCATGGTATCGGCGGCGAGCGCCGAGGACCTTGTCGATCTGGGACTCACAGAAGAAGAGGCGGAGTCCACTCTCCGGAAGATCGGCAAACGCACCACCCGCACTGTGCCCGGCACCCCAAAGACGAAGATTGCCGCGCCGGAGCCTAAGACAGAGTCCATCGAGGAGGTGTTCCACAAGCGGAATCTGTCTCCCGCTGAGATCAAGCTCAAGGAGATAGCGGACAAGCAGGGATCCGCATTGCCCATGAAGATAATCACGGACATTGCAAACGGGATAGAGCGTGCTGACCTCAGCGACGACATATACACGAGGCTGGTGGCCACCGCCGACCGCATGTACACATCCCACCTCATGGACAAGAACGAGTCCACCGGGGTCATGGCTGCGCACTCCATCGGAGAGCCGGGAACGCAGATGAACATGCGTACCTTCCACTATGCCGGAGTTGCGAACATAAACGTTACTCAGGGCCTTCCGAGGCTCATCGAGATAGTGGATGCGAGACGCGTCCCCAGCACGCCGTCCATGGAGATACCCCTCACCGGGATCGCCGCGGAGGACGAGAGCGTTGCCAGACATGTTGCCTCAGAGATCGAGGTCACATCTCTTCTGGACATCGCATCGGTGGAGACGGACATAACCAACATGCGCCTGGTGATCGTTCCCAACGCAAGGAAGATGGTCCAGCGCGGCCTCACAGAGGGGGACGTCGTGGAGAGGCTGAACAAGGTCAAGGCGGTCCGCGGACTCGTCAAGTCCGCAGATCTCCAGATAATAATCACATCGGACGAGCCTTCTTACAAGAAGCTCCAGGTGATGTACGACGCTGTAAAGACAGCGAAGATAAAAGGGATAGACGGGATCGCCAGAGCGGTTCTCAACAAATCCGGCGGTTCATGGAAGATCATCACCGAAGGGAGCAACCTCAAGGAGGTCCTTAAGGTAGAGGGCGTGAACGCGAACAAAGTAATGACCAACAGCATACTGGAAGTGGCAGATGTCCTGGGCATCGAAGCCGCGAGGAACTCCATCATACGCGAGGCGATGATGACCCTCGGGGAAGCCGGATTGGACGTCGACATAAGACATATAATGCTTGTCGCAGACCTCATGACCAACGACGGTCAGGTCAAGGCGATAGGAAGACACGGAGTTTCAGGCAAGAAATCGTCGGTCCTGGCAAGGGCGGCGTTCGAGATCACCGCGGCGCATCTTCTGCATGCGGCGATGGTCGGAGAATTGGACAGCCTGGAAGGAGTGACAGAAAACATCATTGTAGGGCAGCCGGTGACATTAGGCACCGGCGCAGTCAACCTTATTTACACACCCAAGAAGGGAGAGAGATCGAATGAGTGAAAAAATAGATATAAGCAGAGCATTGAAGGCCGCCATTACCACCGGGAAGGTGGAGTTCGGGGTCGACCAGACAGAGAAAGCAATAAAGGCAGGAAAGGCACAGATGGTCATCCTGTCCAGGAACTGCCCGAGTGAGATGCTGACGGGGAGCGTAGATGTGAAGGTGCACGTGTTCGAGGGCAACAACATGGAGTTGGGAGCCCTCTGCGGGAAGCCATTCTCGGTCTCCGCCCTCGCGGTCATCGACAAAGGCTCGTCCAATATCTTGACGCTGTGAGATCATGTCAACAGATATCGTACTTAATGAGGATACACTCAGATTCATAGCGCTGTTCTCGGCAATAACAAAGGCCAGCCCGATAGACTGCATGGATGCAGACGATAAGCTGGTGTTCGTGGTGGAGAAAGGACAGGGAAACATCGCCGTCGGGAAAAAGGGAGAGCATGTCATTAAGCTCAAGGAGAAGACCGGCAAGAATATCCAGGTCGTAGAATACTCAGAGGACCCGGAGCAGTTCGTGAAGAATGTATTCCACATCTATAACCCTCAGAAGGTCGTTATCGAGCAGCGCGGGAACATAACCCACGCCACGATCACAGTGGACCCCAAGCTCAAGGGACGTGCCATAGGCAAGGCAGGAAAGAACCTCCGTATCGCAAGGGACATCGTGAACAGGCATCACGAGATCCAGAGCATAAGCGTTGACTGAACGGCTCTCCCGACCGGTGTGAGAAACTTTTTCAAACCCATCACTCTTCTTCTCCGGTCAAAGGGGTTTGCGGTCCAGAGGCATCCTTTCTACCTCCATACGGTCGAATGTGGGATACTCTTCCACTATGTACGAGTTGTACGGAAGCTTCTTAGAGATCTTCTTTAGCTTCCAGGATGCGACCTCCACTCTTTTTCTGTCCTCGTCAATGAACATCAGGTCCTTCGGGATCCCGAGTCCGGACAAGGCGGACGCCGCCTCCTCCAGGTCGTCGGCGTAGACAACTCCTTTCACGATCGTGCCGTCATCCGTGATGACATCATACTTTCTGGCGGTCACATTGGCCCTCCTGATCAATCTCTTCCTGAGCTGGACCCCGTCCTTGAAGACGGACGAGCAGAAATGTATCGGACATTTGGGGTACTTCTTCATAAGACCCAGTGCAAGCTCTTCAGATCCCTCCACGGCGGAGGAGAGGTCGTCCTTCACCCGGTAACCCATCTCCTCCATCATGTTCCAGTTGCTCTCGGAGAATTCGAATTCGTTTATGTTAATGAAGTCCGCTCCGGCCTCGTACGCGGAAACGACCAGTCTCTCCAGTCCTTCCAGGCTGCCTGGTATGGCGGGAACCTCTATGCCCACATCCAATGATGTACCAGAGACTATCTGGGATATCCCCTCGAGGTCCATCGTCCCCCA
>JAIRUV010000074.1 GCA_031254265.1 Candidatus Methanoplasma sp. | reverse complement strand
GCCCTTTTCGTGTATATCCTTTACTTTCTGCACAAGGACATCATCCTCCAGGTCCATCTTGTCAGGGACGTCCAAGTAGAACGTATCCTGGAGGTCCCTTGCCGGATGGTCCTGGGGTGTGTAAAGCACATCCAGATTCCAGAATGCCGGCTGTATGTACTCGGACGACATCTCCGTGAACCCCATGTTAGTGAACAGCTGTCTTATCTCGCTGCCCAGTCTTGTCAGAGGGTGTTTCTTTGCCGGGGTGACGGTGGGTGCGAATGTCCCTACGTCATATTTCCTGAACTGGACGTTCTCCCATTCACCGCTTTGGATCAGACGGTCGGTCACATCCGTAACTTCTTCTCTGAGCTCTATCCCCGAAGCGATAACATCCCTGCCGCCTTCGGTCAGTGTTATCGTCCTCTCTGTGACTATCTTGTCGCGGATCAGTCCCTGCCTTCCTTTGAGGTCCTTGATGATATTGGGATCCGCCTTGCTCTCATGTATCGGACCGGACAACAACCTTTCGATCAGGGCTTCGTCATCCATTTTGGAATTCAGCGCGGATCTGCCTTTGTCTGTAAGTGCCAGATGTTTTGACCCATTGATCACGGACATGTCGGCAAGACCTTTCCTTCTCAGCCATCCCACGGCTATCTTATCCTCGCCTCCGGGCATTTTGTCGGATAGTTCGCTCATGTCGATGCTTCCGCCGCATGCGTCGATGATCTTCAGGGCGCGTCTCTCCGGCAGCCCCTGCTCGGCCGCCTTCCTGTCGGAGACCTCGAAGAATCTCTGAGTGTCCTCGTCTATTCTCACAAGACCTTTGGATGCAAGCCATGAGGCTGCGCCCATTATCTCCACTTCCAGATCGAAATTCCCTGCTTTTATCAGGTCCGCCGGCGATGCCGTTCCGTTGAATGTATCGAGAGAGATCAGCAGCCTTCTCTCGTTGTAGCTCAATCCTTCCACAATGTTCTGATCCATCCGATCACCACCTGAACCCGTCGAAGGTCATGCTGCCTACCACTTCTTTCGCCTCTTCTCTTTTTGCCTGGTGCTTTTCCAGGAAAACATTGATCTTCTCTGTCAGTGCCTGTTTGCACTCTCCGCAGAGTATCTCTCCTCCTCTGCATTTATCGGCGAGGGAGTTGATCTTATCGTCACTTTCTTCAAAAAGGAAAAAGTTGTACTTGAAAACTGCACAGACCTCCGGATTCCCGCCTTTCTCCCTCTGTTCTTCCACCGACACGCATCCTCCCGTGAACGCCCTCCCCACTTTTTTCTTCACATCCTTAGGAGAGTCTGTTGTGTATATAGTTCCGAACTCGTCCGATGAGGACATCTTGTCCCCGCCTCCCAGTCCGGGGAACATCTTGCAGTAGAGCATGGTGGGCTTCGGATAGTTCAGACCTGGCGCGACATCCCTTGCCACTCTGAAGTGGGGATCCTGATCTATTCCGCAGGGTATCAGACAGGGCACCTGTCTCCCAGCCCTCTCGGTGGGAAGGAAGGCTGGCGCCGCCTGGATCGTGGTAAAGAATATCGAGCCGATGTTGTTGGAATTGTCGAATCCGAACACAGCTTTTGCCGTAGAGAATGTGACCTTCTTGGAGACCTTGAGGGCGATGGGATAAAGCGCATCGATGTTCTCGGTATCCAGGATTATCTTTGTCCTCTCGGGGTCGAATCCCAACGCAATGAAGTCCAATGCGTTCTCGTAAGCAAGCGACCTTGTGTCCTCAAGCGTGAGATCCTTGAACAAGAACTTCTCGTCGTCGGTCATCTGGAACAGCATGTCCGTTTTGAAGACATCCTGTATCCATTTGTTGAGTATCCACGGCATGAGATGTCCGAGGTGTGTGTGCCCGGAAGGGCCTCTGCCGGTGTACAGAAAGAACCTGTTGCCCTTGTCGTACTCGTCCAGAAGTTTCCCGAAGTCCCTGTGGGAATAGAATATGCCTCTTCTCAGCATAGAATGGAGTTCACCATATCCGCCGATCCTTTTCAGCAGTGGATCGTCAATGGGAGAGGTGCCGAACCGCTCCATCAGGATATCATAGTCTATGTCTCCGCTCACTTCCCACGGTGTGACCTTGAAATCGTCCGCCATATCTGACCGTATAGTGGAAGGATGGCTCTATCTTTAAGCTTTCTTAGGTCATGTCCATATTGCTCAGTCCTTTGGGCAGTCCGGCGTGTGGAATCACTTAACTATTCAAACCGCTTTGCGGTGAACATGTGGAAGATACTTGGTATAAAGACGATATACATCGACATACCAAACACTGCGAAGAGAAGGCTCATAGAATTGGCCGGCGAGGGCGAGAAGGAGAACAAGTTCAGGGAGCTTATGGGAAGGTCTGAGATCATGTTCCTGCTTAACGGCGAGACAGAGGAGAACTCATTCTTCATCACTGTCCCAGACGATCTCGGCCCTGAAGACATACAGCTTATGGCGGATGTTGTCCTCAATGTCGCCAAGACCGCCGAGTTCCCATTCATCGAGGTCAAGGATGTCGAACAGAGGTATCAGGTGATTATAACCAACAACAAAGAGCCGGAGCTGATCGGGCTGAACAAGACGCCGGGTATGTCGGCTGCCGAAGTATTCAAACCTATCATAGAGGGATG
>JAIRUV010000061.1 GCA_031254265.1 Candidatus Methanoplasma sp. | reverse complement strand
GGCGTATGAAGAAATCAAAATCGCTGTTCGGATCGTTATCTCCTCTTGCCCTTGAACCGAACAGATACATTTTCTCGATGCCGTATCTTGATGCTATAGGCTCCACTATGCTTCGTATGCGTTGGATATCCTTAGCATTAGCTTGTACCATGACATCATTATGGTTTTATGAGTATAAGATTATCTGATTCAGTTCTCTGCACCGCTGTCTTAGTCAGATACTAGGGAAGATTTCCTCCTTGGTCTGTGAAGTGTCCGGGGCCAGCACGACCTAGGCCGGAAGATGTGATGGAGTCCTTGGAAGCCCGTGTGCTGTCTGATGGAATCAGATCATTTCAGGCCGAGCTGTTCGTACAAATCTTCCCTTTCCCTTTTCGAGATGTCCCTATAGCGGCCCTCTTTCAGATCACCTAAGGTGATGTTCACCACCCTTATGCGTTTAAGGTTCCTTACTTCATAACCCAGCTGAGAGCACATACGCCGGATTTGTCTGTTGAGCCCTTGTCTCAGTATTATCTGGAACTCCCTTGGGCTTACCGTCTCCACAGAACATCTTTTTGTAAGCTTCCCGTCATCCAGCAGCACCCCCGCGGACATCTTATTGACGAAATCCTTCGTGATGTCCTTATCCACCCTTACCAAGTATTCTTTCTCGTGCCCGTTCCTGGAACGCATTATCCTGTCGGCCAGGTCGCCGTTGTTGGTCATCAGTAGGAGGCCTTCCGAATCCTTGTCCAGCCTTCCGACTGAGAATATCCTTTTGGGATAATTGATGAAATCTATCACATTGTTCTCGTCGCCTGGACTGGAGGTGGAGGTTATCCCCTCCGGTTTGTAGAATGCTAAGATTATATCTTCTGTGACCATCTTCACCTCCCTCCCGTCGACGTATACTTTGTTCCCGGGGAACACCTTGTCCCCCAGGACAGCGGCCCTTCCGTCTATGGCGACCCTTCCTTCTTCGATCATCTTATCGGATCCTCTTCTTGAAGCGACCCCTGATCCGCTCAGGAATTTGTTGAGGCGTATCCCGCCCTCCTCGTCCTTCTCTGCCATGTCCGACCGTAGCAGGGCGGATGTTTTTAACCTATTGTCCGCTTAACGTGTGTGATCGTGTATGTTCGGAAAGAAGAGAAAAGGCCCCGTGATAAAGACTCAGCATCTTACGATGCATTGGGATACTGAGGATCCGTTCGTTTTCGCTTCGCACCATTGTGACGACTACCCAAAGGGGAATGCACAGCAGGCCCCTCCTCTGAACGAGATAGGCGGAAGGAACCTCGGAAGGGACTACAAGAAAGTGTTCGGCTTCCGGATGTACCACGGGAAGGTCGTTCCGGGTTTTCCTATGCATGCGCACTGGGGGTACGAGACGGTGACGATACCGGAGACTGGTTTCATAGACCATTTTGATTCTCTGGGCAACCAAGGGAGGTTCGGCTTCGGGGATGTGCAGTGGGTGTCCGCCGGCAGTATGTACCTTCATGACGAGATGTATCCTCTGGCATATGACGACCGCCCCAATCCCAATGATATAACGCAGATAATGATCAACCTGCCGCTGAAGGAAAAGGGGTCCCATCCGGCAGTGCAGACGATGTGGTCCGAGAACATACCGGTGGTCAAAGGAAAGGATGCGGACGGCAGGGAGTTCTCTGTGAAGATAATCGCCGGAAGCTTCGGCGGCCGCGATGCGCTTCCTCCCAACGACATATCTTGGGCAGCGGACCCGGAGCACCATGTCCGGATACTGCTGATGAGGATGTCCCCGGGATCGGAGATCACGCTGCCCGCCGTCCCCTCGTCTGTCAACAGGAACCTTTACTTCACAGATGGCAGCACTGTCAGGTTCGGCGATGAGGAATACAAAGTGTCGCAGAGGTTCAAACTCACAGGCGGAGAGGACGTGACGTTCGCGAACGGTGAGGCCGAAGGAACGTACTGGCTTCTTGAAGGGGAACCTATTGGAGAGAAGATGTCGTCCTTCGGACCCGTCATACTAGAGAACGACAAAAGCGTCAGGGACGCCATGAACTTCATAAGAAAAAATGAGTTCGACAGCTGGCCTTGGGACCTTGTAGACAAATTCCACCCCAAAGGTACTGGGAGGTTCTTCAGATCCTCTGACGGGAAGGAGGATAGACCTCCCTTCTGATCATTTGAACATTCTGTCCCTCAGACCCTGGTCGCTCTCCGAAAGTATCCATATGAAAGGTTCGGATGCATTGCTGTTGTCGCCGAGGGACGCGACCTTGAAGTATTTGACATTCTTGAACGCCGACTCCGCGATATCAGATATCATCTTGTGGCTGTACTTGCTCAGGAATTCTGCCGGGGATGACTCCGCGTCAACATACGACCTTACTTTGGAGTCGTCCATCTTAGTAAGAACCACTGCGAACGGAACGGTGGATTTCACTGCCGGGCCGTATCCGTTGATCTCTGTGTACATATGATAGAACGATTCCAGTATTGCTGTGGGTGTGTTCTTTGAGCCTTTCGTCGGAGATTGTGAATGGTGCAGCGCCATGACCTCGAGCGGATCTCTTGTGAATATTATGCCGTCGTTGTACCTGTAGTACTCTTCGAACAATATCTTGTCCCTGTCGGGATGGAACTCCGTTCCGGAGATATCGTTTATGATCACTTCTTTCTCGGGAAGGTCCCTTGACCTCAGGAAGAAGTATTCCGAGTCCAGCTCTCCCGCCGGCGTCGGCGGGACGTTCGCTTTCCTGCGCTGGGCGTTGACTGAGATCCCGTCGGATATTATCTCGGAGACTATCCCTTTCTCTTTTGCCAGGGCGGATAACGATTCGACTGCCGAGATCATCATAGTGGTCTTTCCGGAGCCTACCGAACCCACCAGCGATATCACTATCGGCTTCGCTTCGTGTGTGAACATCTCGCCTCTGCAGTAGGGGCACACAGCCTGCATCTTCGCCCTTGACCCGTCGGCGTTGGTGCTCGGCATCTTATGGCCATTGTTGCACGTGTGGTACTTCACGCCGTATCTGTTCGGAACTGGATATGATACGACCAGGCCGCACTTGCACTTGACGTTCGGCTGATAGAAGTTCCTTTTGCATTTGGGACATACAGCGTACTGAGTATCTTTTTCATATGTTGCGGAGTCCTCCGATGCCGCAAGCCTTATCCTAACTGTCATCACGACCCAGATGATAACAAAGAGCACGATGAGGATCACGTCCATCATCAGTGCGAAGGGCAGCATGAAAGGTATGAGTAATATCGGCAGGATGACTGGTACCTTCTTCAGCCTCCAGGCTGCGGTCAGTATGTTCCAGGGCATCATCAGGCACCACAGGAACGCCTTAGGCCTGTGGGTAAAAAGATACTCTTTCGGATCATCCTCCTTCCCCTTGAGGTTCCAGGTGGGCTTCGATGCGCAGCCTGCGACCACCAGCCCGAACCCCGCAGCCAGCAGGGCCATGGTAGGCAGTTTTTGATCGGTGTATATGCTGATGAGACTCCAGTATGCATCGTGTATGGGGCCTCCTATCGTCCTTCCGAACAATTCAAATGGGTCGACGACGATCGCAAAAGTCCCAGTCCCTTCATTAATATCCAGCACCGTGAAGATGAACGAAATTGCGGCGTAAACAGCGGCAATCCCTATCAGGGTTCCCATCAATGCCATGTTTGTCCTGTTCATTTTCTACCATATGGGACCGAGGAGATATAATCATTTTCAATCGGTTTTTCAGAGAACAACATATAAACTACTGATACACTACACAGACCATGGTGAAACAGGTTAATGCGGCACATATCCTTGTGAAAACCGAGAAAGAGGCCAAGGAACTTAAAGAGGAGATAACAAAAGGGAAGAGTTTCGCGGATGTTGCAAAGAAGCGTTCCCAATGCCCATCGGGAAAGAATGGGGGAGACCTTGGATGGTTCGGAAAGGGACAGATGGTCGCTCCGTTCGAGACCGCTGCTTTCAATGCACAGAAGGGCGACATTGTCGGACCTGTAAGAACGGATTTCGGATGGCATTTGATACTTGTGAAGGATCAGAAGTAAGAAATGGGGGATTAAAAATGGGTTTTTTTGATAAGTTAAAAGGTAAGAAAGGGGAAAACGATAAGGCGCCAAAGAAAGAGGCCGAGATAAAGGAGAAGGATGCTGGGTGGGCGGCTTCCCGGGAGAAGCCGGCTGAGGACGCGCCTAAGGCTGCTGCGAAAGAGCAGAAACCGAAGGAACATAAACCTAAAGAGCAGGGGCCTAAAGAAGAAAAGGCGGAAAATGAAGAAAAGAAGTCGGACGGAAAGGTCTGGCATATAACGAAGAGGGATGACGGCATGTGGCAGGTAAAGGCGCGGGGCGCCAAAAGGGCCACAAAGCTGTTCAAAACAAAAGCGGAAGCGGAGGCTTATGTCAAGACGCTCGTTTCCAACAACGACGGATCGCGGGTCGTGAAGCACAAGAAGACCGGCGAATTCCAGAAAAAATAAAGGCGGGGGCCGTCCCGCCGCAACTTCTTTTTTTCCAATTGCATGTCTCTGAGTATGTTCGAAAATATCATATTTTGTTCGCCAAACATCAAAAATAATAGAAATCGGACACTTTTATAGGAAAGACGGAAATACTGCTTATCTGGATATACCATACAGAGGTGATTACCACGGCTACTGCTGCAAAACCCAAGGAAGCGGACAAAAAACCTGCTCCCAAGGCTTCCGCTGATGCGAAGAAAAAAGGTAAGAAATAACGCGGCTAAACACTTCTTTTTTCTTCACATTTTTTTCATTTTTTCATTTTACACTGTTCGTTTGATCCTTGAATTATATTCGATCAGAGCACAGCTTCAACATTCCCTTGAACCCTCGGTCTTATGGGTCCGCAAGGGTCAAGAAATCTTTACATTTCTAAGTGTCCGACTGTGTTGCATGAGAAAAACGACGTGAAACAGATAGTGGACCCAATGCGATTTGAACGCACGACCTCCCGGTTATCAGCCGGGCGCTCCAGCCAGTCTAAGCTATGGGTCCGCAACCACTCGAATAAGTACTTACCATATAAACCTTGCCAATATTGGTTTTTTTATTTTGAAACACGTTCCGCATCTATGCTTTGCAGGCGAAATGATCTCTTCTGAGCATCGTTCTCGGAACGCGATTTTCCTCTGAAGGAAAGTAAGATTTCTACTCACACAGAGAGCTGTTCGTCCGTATTAGGTACGGAACATGTGCGCGCAACAATGTGTTAGTGGGCCCAATGCGATTTGAACCTAGAGCGTCTTGAACGTACATCCGGCGATTGGATGCATTATTTGACTGTGTCTGAGTTCTGGCTTAGAGTTCAGAATAAATTAAATATGTTCAAAACATGTTTAGTAATCAACATGCGTCCGAATGAGAAGATCGATGATATAATCAACAAAACAGCCGAACTGCTGTCAACGACAGACGGCGGCGAAGAGCTCACCACAAGAAGGATAGCCGAGAACGCCGGAATAAATCCTGCAATGGTGAATTACTATTTCGGATCCAAGGACGATCTCCTGAAAGCAGCAATCTCTGTGATGAACAGAGGCCGTTCGAAAGAAGTGTCTCCGGAACATGGCGGGTACAGAAAGGCGATGTTCGATCTTCTTATCAGGGAATGCGAGGACCGCATACAATATGCAAAATTCAGATTGAACAGGGATGCCGAATCATTCTCTGAGGATATCGCAAGGACATCGTCAAGGATCCTTCATATGAAGAGACAATTCGGAGACGGAGTTCCGGACGAAGAAGACCCGGTCCGAGTATTCAGTGCAGTTTGTTTCCTTATGGCTGCATCCATGGATCCAGAGGGTTTTGCGGAGTACTCCGGCATAGATGTCCGCATAAAGGGCCAGCTGAGGATGCTTGCCTCCAAACAGCTTGATATCCTGCTCGGAGATTCCCTTTAAGGCATATTGCCGTTGTCAGGCAGGAAATCTTTTACCTTTAAAGGAGGTTATCCAAACATGCTCATATCTGCAAAGGGGCGTTATGCTCTGAGGTGCATGCTGGACATCTCACTGAACGGCACAGAGGGTAATGTGAAGCTTAAGGATATAGCCGAGAGGCAGAGCATACCGATAAAGTACCTTGAACAGATCGTCTCCCCCCTCAACAAAGCCGGACTGGTCATAGGCGAAAGGGGGCCAAACGGAGGATATCGTCTTTCGAGACCTCCTGAAGAGTACACAGTCGGGTCAATAATAAAACTGATGGAAGATACGGCCCTCGTCTCATGCCTTGCCGAGGTCAATGACTGCAAAAGATCGAACAAATGCGTCTCCATGATACTTTGGAAGAAACTCAACGATGCTGTGAACTCAGTACTGGACGGAACAACGCTGGCAGATATGATGGATTGGAGTTCAAAGGGGCAGTTCATCGAGATAGAGATACCGGATTACTGAAACATATCCGATGAAAGATACCTCTCTCCGCTGTCCGGAGCGATGAAGACTATTCTCTTACCCTTGTTCTCCGGCAGTTTTGCAAGCCTTACCGACGCTGCAAGCGCGGCCCCTGCGGATATTCCCACAAGCAACCCCTCTTTCTTTGCCGACTCTCTGCCGAACGTAATGGCTTCTTCTCCGGGGATCCTCATCACTTTGTCTATGACTTTCATATCTAGAATGACCGGCACGAATCCTGCGCCTATCCCCTGGATCTTATGAGGTCCGGCGCTGCCGCCGGAAAGGACATCCGATTCAGCGGGCTCGACGCCTACGACCATTATGCCGGGGTCTTTGGATTTGAGGTATCTTCCTGCGCCGGTTATCGTACCTCCGCTGCCGACCCCCGCAACAAATATGTCTATCTTCCCGCCGGTATCCTCCCATATCTCTGGTCCTGTTGTCATCTCATGGCAATCCGGGTTCGCCGGGTTTGTGAACTGACCGAGTATTATGCTGCCCTCGGTCTCTTTGGAAAGCTCTTCCGCTTTGGCTATCGCGCCCGCCATTCCGTCTTTCCCGGGTGTAAGGACGAGCTCTGCACCATATGCCTTAAGAAGACTGCGGCGCTCTGCGGACATCGTGTCCGGCATGGTGAGAATGAGCCTGTATCCTCTGGAGGCGGATATTGCGGCAAGCCCTATCCCCGTGTTGCCTGATGTGGACTCGATGATGACTGAACCCTTTACGATCAGTCCTTTCTTCTCGGCATCATCGATCATCGAGAATGCTATCCTGTCCTTCACGCTGCCGGATGGATTCCTGGACTCCACTTTTGCAACGATCTCCGCGTCCAGGCCGTATTCTTTCTCTATATTCCTGAGCCTCAGCAGAGGCGTCTTTCCTATGAGCCCGGCAAGGTCATCGTGGATCATCTGATCAGTCGTCTTCCGCAATGTCTTCGTGGTGGCTGTCATGTATGTCGTCTGCCGGCTTCTCGAGTCCCTCGATCTCTATGCCTTTCTTGTCGGCATAGTCCCAGAGAGCTGCGCGCACTGCCTCTTCAGCAAGGACGGAACAGTGCATTTTGACCTGCGGGAGACCGTCGAGGGCCTCCATCACGGTCCTGTTCGTCAGCTTGAGGGCTTCGTTGATGTGTTTCCCTTTGATGAGCTCGGTGGCCATGCTGCTGGTGGCGACCGCCGCGCCGCAGCCGAACGTTTTGAATTTAACATCCCGGATAATGCCGTCATCGTCTATGTCGAGGTACACTCTCATTATGTCGCCGCATTTTGCGTTGCCTACCGTGCCTACGCCGCTTGCGTCCTCGATCTCTCCCATATTCCTAGGGTTTGTGAAGTGATCCATTACCTTGTTGCTGTACTGCATATTCATACCTCCTTGTTCTTAACAGCGTCCTCGTACAGAGGAGACATTGATCTTAGCTTGAAAACGATCTCTTTCAAAGCATCCACTGTGAAATCGAGCTCTTCTTTGGTGGTGAATTCCGACAGCGTCATCCTGATGGATCCATGTGCAATCTCGTGCGGCAGGCCTATGGCGAGGAGCACGTGGGATGGGTCGAGGGAGCCGGAAGCGCAGGCAGAGCCTGTCGAGGCCGCTATCCCCTTCATGTCCGCCATCAACAGCAAGGACTCCCCTTCTATGTACCTGAAACTAATGTTGGCGTTGCCGGGGAGCCTTCTGTCCCTGTCACCGTTGAGCTTTGAATAGGGTATCTCCTTCAGTATCCTCTCTATGAGGTAGTTCCTCA
>JAIRUV010000030.1 GCA_031254265.1 Candidatus Methanoplasma sp. | reverse complement strand
GAACAGACCATGTTTCAGGGAGGAAATGTTACGCGACCGAAGGGTCTTATTTGAAGCGTGATGTCGAGAACCTACAGATTGTACTCAAGTTTGAAGGGCCTTGGTGTTCCAAAGGGCCCTGAAAAAAAAGGTTTATATATGGAACCGTAATTGGCAGACCGATAATAATGGCTCTTTGGCAGGGAAAATCAAGAAGGAAGCCTTCCGGAGGCAGGCGTGTCTTCAGCAGAGGCAAAAGAAAATTCGAGATCAGCAGGGAGAAGCAGTACACCAAGATAGGCAAGCAGTCCCTGAAGCTGTACCACGGAAGAGGCGGCTGCACCAAGACAGATGTGCTTGTCGCCGAATACGCCAATGTGGTTGACAAGAAGACCAACACGGTCCAGAAATCGAAGATCATCAACGTTGCGTCCAACCCTGCGGACCCCAACTACGTTCAGCGCAACATACTCAACAAGGGCGCTGTTATCAGGACCGAGCTCGGAGAGGCCGTCGTCACATCGAGGCCCGGACAGGACGGCGCGATAAACGCGGTCCTGGTACAGTGAACAGGTGCATCCGCACCATTCCTATTTAGCAAATTCTTTAACTCTTTTCTGCATTAGTACGTGTGATAACATGGCATATGACGAGGATACAGCGATCACGGTATGGCCAGAATATTTCGATATCAACAGGACCAGGGCGATGGGCAGAAGGCTCCCCAAGAACCTCTGCGTGAAGGATCCGGACCTGGACATCATCGCGAAAGGCGCGTTGATACTGGATCTTGAGTACGAAGTATATGAGAACAAGGCATATCCCTCTAACTGGGCCGCCAAGCGCGGCTGTGTCAAAGTGGAGAAGGGGAAAATCCCCAAGACCGAACTTTTGCCGAAGATCGCAGAGGTCCTTGTGAAGAACCAGAAGAAATGATCTCTTCTCTCGATTCTTCAGTAATAGATGCCAACTCCGAGGCACTGGGGGTCGGCGTGCCGATATTGATGATGAACGCCGGCAAAGCAGTAGTTTCCACATTGACAGAAAGGTTCCCCGGTAAGAAGATCGCTTTCGTCTGCGGGAACGGCAACAACGGAGGGGACGGGATCGCCGCCGCCAAGATGATGGATGAGAATAACGTCGCTGTCTATCTTCTGAAGCCAAAAGGATCCATAAGGTCGGACTTTGTAAAGGGAATGCTCTCTGAACTAACGTGTCAAGTGAAGGATTTCTCTGAGTTTGAAGACAGAGGATACGATGTGATCATAGACTGTGCATTAGGCACCGGGATGGCCGGAGAGGTCAGGCCTCCATATGATGGATTCATCAAAACGGCTAATGAGTTCAAAGGACATGTCGTATCTGTGGATGTCCCGTCCGGCCTTGGAACAAGCTTATCTGTAAGACCCGATATGACAATAACATTCCACGACATCAAGGAAGGGATGAACAATGAGAATTCGGGAGAGATCATCGTGAAGGAAATCGGTATCCCAAAGGAAGCATACGAGAATGTGGGTCCCGGCGACATGCTGAGGTATCCTATCCCTGCGGAAGACAGCCACAAAGGCTCCAACGGGAGACTTCTGATAATAGGCGGCGGGCCGTATTACGGCGCGCCGGCCATGTCCGCCCTTGCGGCGATGAGGGTCGGCGTGGACATTGTGAGGCTGGCTGTTCCAGAGAACTGTTCGTTGAAGATCGCCGCCTTCTCTCCGGTGTTCATTATCGATGAGCTTCCCGGTAATTTTTTGAGACCTGACAGGGTCCGCCAATTGCTGGAACTGTCAGAACGGCACGATGCGGTCTTGATCGGACCCGGTGTCGGGACATCTGACGCATCTTCCGTAGCTGTGAGGGAATTCGTCTCTTCGTGCAAGGTCCCCGTAGTAGTGGATGCCGACGGGCTTACCGCTCTCGGAAAGGATTTCGTCTCAAAAAGAGGGACAATACTCACTCCTCATCTGAAAGAGTTCGAGGCCCTTGGCGGGAACCCTAACGATACTGCCGATTCTGTCAAAGGATTGGCGGAGAGGACGGGTTCCGTCATCCTTCTGAAGGGTAAGATCGATCACATCTCGGACGGCGGAAGAGTAAGACACAACACCGCAGGCTGCCCCGGAATGACCAGTGCCGGAACGGGCGATGTCCTTTCAGGCATAGTCGCCGGCCTGCTGTCGAAAGGCATGACGTGCTTTGACGCCGCTGCGCTGGGTGCTTTCATTTCCGGGAGAGCAGGAGAATACGCGTTCGAAGCTATGTCATACGGAATGACGGCAACGGATGTCATAGACGCGATACCCAAGGTGCTCAAGGAGTACCTAAGGTGATGGTATGGACCTTCAGCCAGTCCACGGCGTTCCCGCCCTGCGGGCTGATGAATATCTTGTGATAGGGGACCTGCACATCGGGATAGAATCCCACCTTAGAAGCAAAGGGTTCCATCTTACGTCGCGGACGGATGATATGTTCGACTCCATCGTTCAGGCCGCTGACGGTTCGGCGAGCAGGCTGATCGTCCTGGGCGATGTCAAGGATTCTGTTCCGGGTTCGACGAAACAGGAATACAGAGAGATACCGGCATTCTTCGAGAGGCTGCTGGAACGTTTCGATTCCGTTGATGTCGTCAGAGGGAACCACGACACCAACATAGAAGAGTTCCTCCCGGGCAGCGTTCGGATCAGACCTGCCTCGGGAGTGAAGATCGAGGATACGGGATTCGTGCATGGGCATACATGGCCTTCTGAGAAGGTCATGACCTCGGATACACTGGTGATGGCCCACGATCATCCTGCGATAATGTTCAGGGACGGTGTGGGAAGGCAGGTGAATGAGCCGTGCTGGGTCAGAGGGAGGTTTAAGGATTCTTCCTCTGAAAGATATGGTGTCCTTCCCAAGAATTTCATAATAGTCCCTGCATTCAACCGGATGCTTGGTGGCTCCCCAGTGAACATAATCGGCGAACCGCTTCTGGGCCCTGTAATGGGCGGAGACCTTCTTGACCTGGAGAATGCGACCGTGCATCTCCTTGACGGGCTTGATCTCGGGAAGCTTTCCGGACTGAGGATAGCCGGCGTCGAACGTCCGAGGTGGAGAAGGAAGGCGGAACAGAAATCGCGCTGAATTCCCTGATAATTATCTCAAATATGCTGCGCACAGTCCGATCTTTTGCTGACGGTTGTACGTCTGGCTGCAAATGATAAAATGTTTTTGTCGTAAATACTAAAATATTTTAGTCGCAAATGATAAAATATTTTTATTGCAAACACTAAAATATTTGTGTCGCAAATACCTAATTGTGACAAATGAACAGCCGGTATTATCAGAGGATATTCGCAACCTCTATCGCCCGAGGATCATAGATGGTGAGATCTCCAAGAAACTTTCAGCGTTCGG
>JAIRUV010000137.1 GCA_031254265.1 Candidatus Methanoplasma sp. | reverse complement strand
ATGCAATATAGTGAGCGGTTTCTATAACGCGCTTGCACCAGTTGACACCATCGCCATCAACACGGACAAAAAAGCCCTGGACGAAACAGCCGCGGATAAGAGGATCTACATATGCAAAGCGGTCACAAAGGGCGAGGGCACCCGAGGCGACATGAGACTCGGCAAGAAGTGCGCAATGGTCCATGAGGAAGAGATAGAAAAAGCTCTAATCGGGAACGACGTCGTATTCCTCATCACAGGACTCGGCGGGGGAACCGGTACCGGCGCAGCATCGGTTGTGGCAGAGATATGCAACCGAAACAACCTAATGACATTCACAATAGCGATCAACCCGTTCTTCTTTGAGGCTGACAGGATGCCGACCGCAGGAGAGGGGCTGAGGGCAATAAGGGCTGTGTGTCCGAACACATTCACAATAGAGAACGACAAGATCTTCGAACTAATGCCGGGTGCGACCATGAACGAAGCGATGCGTGCAGTGAACAACAGCATAATCCGTTTCGTCAATGAGACCGCAGCGGTGCTGGCATCGAAGATCGAAGAAGAGATAACCTCCGTCAACGAGGCTGTCTACTCCGGAAAGGCAGAGATCAGAGATATGCCGAAGATCCCCTTCTGTCCGGGAATAAAAATATAACGATAAAACAAAAAAGGGGGATCCCCCCTCCCCCTAAGTTCTTCCTCCAAACAAAACTTACGATCAAAAAAAGGGGATTCCCCCCAATCCCCTTTTAGTTCACCCCTCAGGGTTATGGCATTGCGCCATAACCCTTATCAAAGGCTTTTGAATTCAGTTCTTTCGATCTTTCCGGAACAACCTCTAACAGGACCTCTTTGAGAAGTTCCTTTTTCAGAGGGAATCCTTTCACTGCCGCCACCGCGCCTATCATGACGGCGTTGGCCGCCACCGCCTTTCCTGTGGAGAGAGCGATCTCCGTCGCATCGATAGTCGTCAGATTATCAGAAACGGATCTCACGGAGTCCACCAGTTTCTGTATGTCCGGGTATTCTTCGAAGCCCGCTGCCACCATCGAGGGGTAGGTGGGAGCCAGATTCATCAGTATGAACGTATCTTTGTTCCCGAGGGGGAGGTTCCTGCATGTCTCCACAGGCTCGAACCCCATTATGAGGTCCGCCCCTCCCGTCGATTCCAATGGGCTGATAGCGTCGTCCCCGAAACGCAGCGTAGATGTGACACTTCCTCCCCTCTGGGCCATACCGTGCACCTCGCTCATCGATACTTTATATCCGGACCTCATCGCCGCAGTACCTAGGACCATGGATGCCAGAAGGACGCCTTGTCCGCCAACGCCGACTATCTGAACAGTATATCTCATCCTTTCACCTCTATTGCACCCTTGGGGCAGACATTGGCACACATACCGCACCCTATGCACTGAGTGGGGTCTGTCGTTACGTTCTCTCCCTTCTTGACAAGTGCGGGGCACGCTATCGTCTTGACGCAGATGTGGCAGTGTATGCACTTTTCCTGGTTGACGCGGCATTCCCTTATCTTCAGCTTATTGATCTTCTTCAGCTCCAGAGGACAGGGGCATTCGGAAATGACGACCGCAACGCCGTCGAAGTCCAAAGCCTCCCTCATCACTTTCTCGGCGTTTTTCACATCATACGGATCAACTGTCTTAACAAACCTGACCCCCATGCCTTTTACCATCGCTTCCATATTGATCGGATCTGTGTTGATGTTCCCGAAACTCCTCCCGGTACCGGGGTTCGGCTGGTGGCCGGTCATGGCCGTTGTTCTGTTGTCAAGGATGACCATCACTATCTTGTGGTCATTGAATATCGCGGATGTAAGAGGGCCGGCTCCGGAATGGAAGAATGTCGAATCGCCGATGAATGCAACCGCTTTCTGGTCGGTGGCCTTATCGAATCCTCCGGCGGCTCCGGCGCCGCCGCCCATGCATATAAGGAAGTCTGCGGCGTGGAAGGGCGGCTGCATGCCCAGTGTGTAGCACCCGATATCGGTACAGAACACAACCTCTCTCTTGCCGACGGCCTTCTTCGATGCTGCGAACATGCCCCTGTGGGGGCACCCTGTACATAATGTCGCGGGACGGTTAGGAAGCTTCACGCCTGCGGAAGGAAGAGGTGCGGGCATATCCCTTACCGCAAGCAGGTCCTTCAGCTTCTTCATTGTGTCTGGGGAGTACTCCCACTCCCTGGGAAGATGCCCGGACCTTTTGCCGTACACCGGAATCCTGATGTTGTTCTGAGCGCAGATGCGGAAGACCTGGTCCTCCAGGAACGGTTCCAGTTCCTCCACGATTATAACATATTCCTTGTCTCTGATGAAATCCGCGATCTTCTTCTCCGGCAGAGGGTTCGTGAATCCGAGTTTCAGGATCGCCGCGCCGGAGGTGTACTCTTTGACATACGTGTAGCTGACTCCAGAGGTGATGATGCCGATGCTGCCTTCCCCTTCGATGAAGTTGAGAGGCGAAGACTCTGACAATTCCTGAGCCTTTTTATAGAGTTCAAGCAACCTCAGCCTGTTCAGCTTGGCGAAGGCAGGTATGTTGATGAATCTTTTATCATCTTTTTTGAAGTGTCCTTTTGCCGGCGTGTCGATCACAGGCCCGTATTCGACTATCGACCTTGCATGGTTCACCCTTGTAGTGGTCCTATATATGACAGGCAGGGTCAGTGCCTCGGACACTTCGTAAGCGTACTTCATCATATCCTTCGCTTCGGCGGGGGTGGACGGCTCTATCATAGGCAGCAG
>JAIRUV010000050.1 GCA_031254265.1 Candidatus Methanoplasma sp. | reverse complement strand
CAATTATTTCGTAAAGGCTACCTGCACCCTTCCCCGTGCTTATGAGAATGCGATGTTTTCCAACCAACTCGGTCAAATCCCTTGTCGCTGTATATCTCGATACTGAGTTAATCTCCTGATATTTGGCATTTGTGATCCGCCCGTTCTCTTTCACGTACAGCACGGCCTTGACCTGTCTGGGATTCAGCCCGAGTTTTGTCAATTGTTCTTCGTTGAACCGGTCTTTGAACAGCGTGACCATGAATCCGCCGAAGTCCTCTTTGAGCTCCGGATCCGGAAGCTTGGCTTCTCTGCACGCATCGATTATTTTTGTCGTTCCGCGGCCCCAGCTGTCGATCAGTCCGCCCATGAAACAGACCTCGGCAATGAGTTTGTTGCGTGGCTTCGATTTGTGTGTGCGCCATAGCGACTCAGGAGTTATGCCTTCAGGCAGACCTCCATCGTTCCATACGGTCATCTTGTCATCATAGACTCGGATCTGAACGAAAGACCCTGCGTAACTGCGGTGGATCAAGGCGTTTAACAGTATTTCCCTGAGTGCTGGAAGAGGATATTCATACCCATCCAGCCGCAGTATGCCTTCAAACTCGATCGGACGTGTCAGATATTTGTGATTCAGTCTAGACAACACTTCGCGCAGAAGCACGATGATGTTGCCTTCTTCCACATCCTGAAACCGTATATCGGTATCGTCCTTGACAAAGCGCCCTATCTTCACGTACGCGCTTGTGTAGAATCTCCCGGGGTCCTTTCCGAAAAGGATCAATGCGGCCCGTTTCAGTTCCCCGTTTTCCGTCAGCCTTAGTTTTTCGAAGATCTCTTCCGTTGTCAGATTGTCCACGATCGGCAGACGTTCCTTTTCTTTCGCCATGATCAGGTATCTTCTGAATGATTCTTCGTCGATGTCCGCAAATGACGCTCTCGGTTCAATGACCTCATCCCAGGTGATCCCGCTGCGTTTCAGTAAGAATTCGGTCAATGCCGCTCCTGTCAATTCCTGCTTTACGCTTCCGCTTCTGTAATAATATCTTCCGCGAAGCGAGATCGCCACGGAATACGGTGCGACGACAATCTCGATATACTTCTTTTCGCCCTCATCCAAAAGGTTCACTTCGGCGGATATCCCCATGCTGTTCTTGATCTTGTTCGGTATCTTGTCCATCAGTTCTTTGTAGTTCTTGAGGCCGATGACATTTCCGTCATCATCTTTACCGATGTAAATGTGCCCTCCTTGTGAGTTCGCAAAACCGCATACCCATTCCAGATAGTCGTCATGCCATGACGACTTATATTCAACGTTCTGCTGTTCGGGCATGCTTCTTTGTAACTGATCCGTGAAGATATACTTTTTCGAGACTTGCCGCTACTGAATTTTTATCAGGGTCTGACTCTGCGAGGACGGCCACATGACAGTTCCCCTTCTGGACATTGTCCCCTCACGCATGGCGGCCCCCCGTCAGCGAATATCGCGGGGGAAACTTCCATGCAAAGTGCCAGCATCCTCTCCGCCAGCTCCCTTATCTCCCATTGGGCGCGCTCGCAGCATCTGAGGGAAAAGAAGTGGAGCAGTTCCCTCGCATTCATCGTTATGGTGATATTGGTGGTGCATCCGTTCGGAAGTACGTACCTAGCATCTTCTGCGGGTATCGTCTCCGCCAGCTCTCCGTATGCGTCCCATATCCTCCTCATTATCTCTTCATACAGCTTAAGGGACCTCTGATCCGCTTTTACTGTTTCGGGGATCACATACGTCGGCTCTTTCAGCGGGACATATCTCTGACTCTGCTGCGAGAATGATGCTATCCTGTGCCTTACCAGCTGGTGGGTGAGGGCCCTGGAGACGCCGTCGGCGGAGAATGTGAACACCGCGTGCTCTATCACAGAGTGGTGCCCCATACCCACTATTTTGCCGAGGGTCCTTTGCGGATCCCCTTTGTCAAGAAGGTCCGCCGACGGCTTCTCTGAGTAACATGACCTTCCTGCCGCGGCGCAGACGCGGTCTGCGTTCGGCGTATGTGCGAGCAGCCTTACGTTCATTCCGAGACCTCCGCCTTCCTGTTCCAGATACGTGATCTCACTTTGTTCATGCTTTCTTGATCCATGATCTCCGCCAGCCTTATTGTTTCTATTTCGATGCCGCCCAGAAGTCCGCATATCCCTCTGACGTGGGCATCCCCCACCACGACCACCATGTTATTGTACTTTTCAGCCGCCTGCGCTATCTTCGCCGCCATATGTACGTTCCTCTCGTCTATCAGTTTCTTTACCAGGGTAGGGAACCTTCTGCGCATGTTCTCCACGTACGTCTCCTCGTCGACGATATAATCCTTGTTCGCCGCGTTCGTCCTGTACCTTCTCAGCATGCGGTCTGCAGTGGGAGAAAGAGAATACCTTATCCTTTCAAAGAAGGACATTCCCTCTTCGACCTCCTTCATTGTCTGCTCGGCATCCTTGTCGATGCATATTATCTCCGCTTCGACCATCCTTCCCGCTGTCACCGCCGCAAGGAGGTCGTTTCCCGGGTGTATGCCGCGCCTCTCCGATAATCTGTTCTGATACTCGGCGGATTCCCGGTACAGCTTGGGAGAGTTCTCCGACCCTTTCCTGTCCCCCGCGCCGCTCATCAGTGCTGCGTATCTCCTTTCATCCAGCTCGATGAGGACCGCGTCCGGCCATGTGTGTTTCACGATGAAAGAGACCTGCTCCGATATGTTGAAAACATGGCCTGTACCGATCATCGTGATCATGATTGCCGTAAGCACCTTTTCAAATAGAATATTTTTGCATAGAAGATTAGAAAAGGGGAGAGGGGGGTCTCCCCTTTTCAGCGTGATGTGATGGGGGCGGGTCTCGTCGCTTCTGACAATGCAAACATGGATGCATACGTTCATGTTGATGTCCGAATTCATAATTTCTCCCCCGTTTTTTTGATTTTTATTGAGTTTTTACCGTCTTTAAGCAGAGATATTACTTGAATATGAGGCAGATTCTTTTTATGTATATAAGGACACATGTTGGATGTATAGACATATATATGTGTGACTGTAAACATAACCATTTTATGGTGTTTTTTCTAATAATAGAAACATTTATTAGATGTATATCCAAATATATATAGATGTGCTAATACTATATATGTTAAAACTCAGTCTCGATGTGTTCGGTGTTCTGTTCCTTGCAGCGTCCCTTCGGGCTATAGCTCTCCAAAGCAGGCTTTCGGCGCAGATGGGTTTGAAGAAAGGAAAGTACCCTCTCTTCAAGTGGAGTTATTAAGAAGTTTTTGAAAGGGGAAGAGGGAGGATTCTCCACTTTTCAGAATGATGTTGTTTGGTGTTTGCTCTCGTCACCTCTGTTCGATGGTCAGCCTGTCGACCACGTCCTCCTTCGGTATTGTGTAGCTTCCGTCTGTGTTCGGAGTGAGCGTCTTCCACCGGCCGTCCTCT
>JAIRUV010000022.1 GCA_031254265.1 Candidatus Methanoplasma sp. | reverse complement strand
TAAGTTCCGGACAGTCGACAGACACCTGGGGACGCAGATGAAGAGCACCGGGGAGATAATGTCCATCGGCCGCACTTTCGAAGAGGCGATCCTGAAAGGGCTGAGGTCGCTGGAGATAGGCGTCAAAGGCTTAGACAGCATCGATATGACTGACAAGGAGATCGAGGAGGAGCTCCTGAGGGCAACGGACAAACGCATATTCGCAATGGGCGAAGCCCTCAGGAAAGGCTGGGGCCCAGAGAAGATCGCCGACCTTGCAAAATGGGACATCTTTTTCGTAAAGAAACTGGAGAACATCATTGCGATGGAGAACAGGATCAAGAACGGCCCGCTGACCTCCGACCTTCTCAAAGAAGCAAAATACATGGGATTCTCGGACGAGAATATTGCAGAGCTGACCAAAAGGCCGGAGCAGGATATAAGGAAAGAAAGGAAATCGGCCGGCCTGATCCCGGTATACAAGATGGTGGACACATGCGCAGCGGAGTTCGCTGCAGGGACCCCCTACTTCTACTCCACATTCGGAACGTCCACCGAGGTTACAAAGGACAACAGCAGGAAAAAGGTCCTGATAATCGGAGGAGGACCGATAAGGATCGGGCAGGGCATAGAGTTCGACTACTGCTGCGTGCACGGCGTCATGGCCCTTCAGGAAGAAGGCGTCAGCGCAATGATAATCAACAACAACCCGGAGACGGTCTCCACCGACTACGACATATCAGACCGCCTGTATTTCGATCCGATAACTCTGGAAGATGTACTGAATGTGATCGAAGCAGAGGAAATAGACGGAGTGATAGTACAATACGGCGGGCAGACCAGCGTCAATTTGGCAGTTGATCTGGATAAGGCGCTGGCAGGCACAAAGACCAAGGTGATGGGGACAAGCCCGGATATGATGGATGTCGCCGAGGACAGGAGGAGATTCTCCAAGCTGATGGACGACCTGCAGATAAGACAGCCGGAGTCCGGCACTGGCTACTCATTCGGAGAGGTGAAGGATATAGCGGAATCCATCGGATACCCTGTGCTGGTAAGGCCGTCTTATGTACTGGGCGGAAGGGCGATGGAGATAGTCTACTCAACGGACGAGCTCAGGACATATGTGGACACGGCAGTTAAAGTGTCAAGGAACCACCCGATACTGGTGGACAAATACCTCACGGAGGCGATAGAGGTGGATATCGACGTGGTCTCTGACGGCAAGGAGGTCTACATCGGAGGGATAATGGAGCACATCGAGTACGCAGGCTGCCATTCGGGGGATGCGACCATGGTCCTGCCTCCTTTCACGCTTTCAAAAGAGGTGATCGACGGGATCGTCGAAGTGACAAAGAAAGTGGCGCTGGCACTGGAAGTGAAAGGGCTCATGAACCTCCAGCTTGCGGTGAAGGACAACGAGATATACATGATCGAAGCGAACCCGAGGGCTTCGCGTACGATCCCGTTCATATCCAAGGCCACCGGGATACAGCTGGCAAAAATAGGGACAAAGGTCATGCTGGGGAAGACCCTGAAGGATTTTGGCCTTTCTGGATACAGGCCCATAGACCACTACGCTATCAAAGCATCAGTGTTCCCATTCCTGAAACTGCCGGGTGTGGATTCCATCCTCACGCCGGAGATGAAGAGCACAGGCGAGGTCATGGGGATAGACCAGGACTTCGACATCGCCTACTATAAGGCTCTGACCGCCGCAGGCAACAAACTGCCGACGGAAGGCGGCGTATACATCACAGTCAACAATTCCGACAAAGAGAGGGTGCTGCCCGTGGCAAAAGAGCTTCAGGATATGGGTTTCTGTATCTATGCTACAAAAGGAACATCAACATACCTCAGAGAGAGAGGGGTGGAGACCACCACTGTGTTCAAAATAGATGATAACATGAAGCCGAATGCCATCGGCCTCATGAGGGAAGGCAAGATAAACCTGATCATAAACACCCCGTCGCAGGTGTCCGGACCTATAAGGGACGGGCATAAGATGAGAAGACTTGCAGTAGAGCTTGAGATCCCCTTCCTGACCACCATACAGGGTGCGGACGCTGCGGTAGGCGCAATAAAGGTCGCCAAGGACCAGAACTTCTCGGTCAGGTCGATGAAAGAGTTCCGGATGCTTTGATCAGCCGGCTTTCTTCGCATTCCTCGATCTTATCACTATTACCAGCAGCACGAAGATGAAAAGCAGCACTCCCAATACTATCAGCAGCGGGACGACGATGTCCCCTTTGGGCGAAGGATAGTTGTTGGATGTGGTGAACGTGGTATCGCCGGTGACGGTGAATAATGTATCAGCAACATACGGGGTACCGTCCTTGAATATCTCGGGAAGTGTGCTCTTTGCCAACCTTACACTTATTGTGTAAGATGCTCCATACACACCTTCTTCCACACCGGAACTCCCTCTATCTTTCCCGTTCACGACCCACCTTATGCTGGAATCCTCCGTTAGCACGATCTTATACGTCTTTTTGACGACTTCTCCGTAAATGACCTTGTAGTCGTTGCTTCCGATCTGTATGCCGGAAGCGCCCGTTATCTCGTTGCCCCCTGAATCCTTCCAGGCGGCAAGACTGTAATCCCTCAGGCTGGAAGTGGAAGGGAAAGTGATGGTTCTTTTTTTGTTTATATCCTTATATTCGGTCGCATAGACATTGCCTAACACCTGGAATTGAGTGCTGACAGATGGAAACATGATATTTGCAGAAGTGAATCCGGGATTCCCATAAACCAGAATGTATGCTGAATCAGTTATGGTGACCTTACCGGTCAAGGATGCACGGTTCGTGTCGTTTATAAGAGTGGGCGCGTGCCCAATGGTAAGGACATCGAAAACCCTGAAATTGCTTCCTCCGGATATGCTGAGTTCACCGGCGATGGTCCCGTTCCTCACTTCGACATCGGAGTTCAGTGTTCCGTTACCGACACTCATTGAACCTTCGACCCGCAGGATGCTGGTGCTGCTGGAGCATCTGAGGACGCTGCTTTTGTTGAAACCTATTTTGATAGCGCCTCCTTTGTATATCTCCAGCAGGCCGTGTATCTCTGCCGCCTTGCCCTCGTTGTCCATCGATATCAGGCCGCCGTCAGCCACTGCGATGGATCCTCTGAACTGTACCGTCAGATTTCCCGAGGTAATGAGTTCTCCCTCAATACCCAGCGTCACATTTTCGAGGATGGTGAGAGAGAAACCGTCGTCATTCAGAATGACCCCTTTCTTGACTGAAGCACTTCTGGAAAGCGCTGTGTTCTCTGTAAGAACTATGACGTCTCCGCTGACAGCATTGTCAAGGGCATCTGCCAGATCGAATTGCTCACTGCTCGATAAAGAGGTAGCGTCACTGCGGTCTTCGGGACCGCCGCTGAAGGACGCAACGGCAATCAAACTTGCTAACACAATAAGGCCGATTGAAACCAGCAGACTTTTTTTTGTGACCATATTCC
>JAIRUV010000008.1 GCA_031254265.1 Candidatus Methanoplasma sp. | reverse complement strand
CACCGTGTTCGTCGCTGATGCAATCTTTATTTATAGTGCATTCATTATTTTCCGCAAGGCAGACGTTTCGCAGAAAGCGGCTAAGATAGCAATGCTCGTCGCACTGATCGCGTTCGTGCTAGGTGTTATACAATGAATGTAAAAGAATACCTTATCGCCAGAATGAAGAAGGGCACAATCCACCTTGCGCTCCTGGACCCGGACAAGCAGGACAGCTCCGAGGCCGGCAGCATAGCGAAGAAGATGAAAGAGGCCGGTGCTGATGCGATAATGATAGGTGGTTCCACCGGAGTGACCAGCGAGAACCTCGGTGCCACGGCAAGATCCATCAAAGAGATGTCCGGCCTCCCTACCATACACTTCCCCGGAGGCCCAACCCTCTCCAAAGAGGTCGATTCGATATTCTTCATGAGCATGGTAAACAGCAGAGACCCGTTCTGGATAATCAATGCCCAGGCAGGCGCATCCGCGAAGGTTAAGGAGTTGGGGATAGAGACCATATCCTTGGGGTACATAATTGTCGAACCGGGCATGAAGGTCGGCGAAGTGGGAAAAGCGGATGCGATAAAACATGACGACATAGGCCGCGCGGTGGGATATGCCCTGGCGTGCGAGATGTTCGGGATGGACCTCGTTTATCTGGAAGCGGGAAGCGGCGCGGACAGACCTGTCCCTCCCGCGATGATATCAGCCGTGAAAAAAGCGATATCAATACCTCTCATCGTAGGCGGAGGCATCAGGACCCCTGCGGCAGCTAACGCCGCAAGACTCGCCGGTGCGGACGCCATCGTTACTGGCACATTCATAGAGAAGTGCTCCGACGACACTATGTTAAGATCGGTCGTCGATGCGTCGAAAGGAAGGCGGTAAAGTGTCAGACCCTCCGGCGTATCGTGTCCCTGTGTCTCCTAAGGCCCCCATGTGGCTTACTCCCGAGGAGAGGTCGGCGAACATAACCAAAGAGCTGAAGATCGCGGCCAGAAGGTTCCTTTGTCCGAACTGCGGCAACGAGTTCAGCCTTTTCCAGTCCAGGGCGATAGCCTGCAAGTTCTGTCCGAAAGCGAACCAGAACTGTCCTAATGTACGCTGCCCCCGCTGCGATTCCGAATATCCCATCGAGGGGTTCATAGTCCCGAATAAAGAGGACAGGGTGCATATAAACAAATATACTGACACGGTGTTCGACAACTTCGACGACACTTACAACCGCAGATGAATCAGAGCCTCAGGATCTTCATCCCTGTAGCCTCGTCCTTTTTCCTTATCGCGCCTTCTCCCACCATCTCCACCAGCACGACTTCCAGCACAAGCCATGCGATCACGCCTGCTCTGAGGCAGCCCGTGACCGCTTTTCCCTCTCTCCCGGCGGACCCGTGCATGTGCATAATGGGCTCTCCGTCCTCGTCCTGGAATATCGTCCCAGAGGCGGTCAGTTCATGCGGCGCATCCAACGTGTGAATGATTGGGATGATGCCGTCGTCATACGGCACTTCCGGACCGACTGTCATGCGCGAGCCTTCGCCGATCCCGCCTACTGCGATCAAAAAAGCGCTCTTTATATTGTTCTCTTTGGAGAACCTCTCCACGACCTCATGCAGGACATTCCCGGTCTCCAGCCTGAGAACGAATGTCCTGCCCTTTCCCATTTCAAGGGACCTCATGGCCCATCACCGATATTTACTGTATTTGTCCATCAGTTTGCAGGCCCTGTCGAACTCTTCCTTTGTAAGGTCTCCGGCCTCCAAAAATGTCTTTGCGAATTCCTTCGCGTCCTTCGTGGACACCCTGGATGCCTTTGCGATGACCGTCGCAAGAAAAGACGATGCTTTGGCGGGATCCATGGCTGATGCGGAAAGCAGTTCATTCATATCATACTTGAACGGGGCAAGTCTCTGTGTGTTGAGCATCGACTGTCTCTTGCTCCCGCTTTTCGGCTTTGATTTGAATCTTCTATCACTCTGTTTGTTTGGTGACGACTTTTGCTGTGCTGGTGTTTTCTTTACCGCACCGACCTTATTTTCCGCCAAATATATTACTCCGAGAGACCTGACCTCTTTATGTTATTTAATAGTCTCTGGTCTGGAAGGCCACGCCTGACAACCTTTTTTGATGTGCCGTATTGAGGCGATCTTTCATCAACATGACCGATTACTGACCGATGCTTGAGCATCAGCAGCACGGACCGGAGCCTGATCCTTCCTTTTTAGTGTCAGGTGCACAGCCGTCGAATCTTCCGAAATGCACGGAGCGGTCGCCCGTGACCCTGAAGGCTTTGCCGTAGCGGGTTTTCGATACCATCGAAGCGGTGTTCCCGCACACAAGCATCGGATTGTTCGTGAAGAAACGGTGGTGGTCGTCGAGGTCGAAGAAGTGAGGATGTCCTCTTATACTGCCGTCATACCATGCTACTTGCCCGTAATCCTCGCAGATGTCCTCCAGATCATCAAGCTTGAATGCCCTTACGGTCCTTGACGAGACATTGGCAAAGCCGATCTTTTCTATGATAGTTTCGTCTGACAGCTCGACCCCGCGTATACTCGTATAGCGGAAATCCTTCCATCCGGTCTGTGCCATGAGCCTGCGGAAA
>JAIRUV010000087.1 GCA_031254265.1 Candidatus Methanoplasma sp. | reverse complement strand
AAGACATCGGAGGCGGTGCCCGCGGCGGTGTTTCAGACAAAATATTCGTTGCTCTGATGTACGAAAACCTGATAGGAACAGGCGATTCCATTATAGGCTGCAAGGCCTTGTTCGCAGCCGACCCTTTGACTGAGACCGGCACTGTCACGGCAGAACTGCCGGCACCTTTCGATATCATAGGGGCGATAGATCTGATGACATGTCTGGGGCCCATCGGATCCACGGTCCTGCCGGCTAAAACGATGTCGATCATCACGACATTCGGAAGCTCGGAATATGTCGTGTTCAACCTGGATGGCTACAGCAACAGTCCTCAGACAAGAGATGGAGATACTCTCACTTACGGGACAATGGTGGAATTCCTGATAAGATCGTACTACGAAGTGACAATAACGATAACAGGAGAAGGTTCTGTGGAATTGCGGGACGGGAGCACAGTATACGGAACAGTCGACTTCTCGGATCCTGTCAGGATATTCAAGATACCGGGAGATGTTCTCGAGATATACATTGAAGCTACTGGTAACGCAGGATATGAAATTGAAACCTTCACGGTCAACGGGACCGTCAGCAGAGACAGCCCGCTGACAGTCATAATGGACTCGGATAAGTCGGTCATTGCGGCATTCGTCGCTTCATCTCTCGGACCCAAATACTACTACATCACGGCAACATCAGATGCCGGATCCGAGGTCACCCCGTCTGGAAGGTCATCTGTCGAGGACGGAAGCAACTTCACAGTACACTTCTCCGCCCTTGACGGGTACATCATATCAGCGGTGACAGTGGACGGAAGGGGACTGACGCAGGCTGAGATGGCCCTCGGTTCCTACACCTTCCGCCAGGTGATGGCAAACCATTCCCTGCACGTCACATCAGACGACCGAAAAAACACCATCACATTGTCGATAGACGTGATGGACGGGAGAGGGCATGCTGAATACAGCATGAACGGAGGATCCTTCGCTGTATATGTTTCACCGGTCTTCCTTCCAGAGCATGCCAACATCGTCCTGAAAGCACACGCCGACGGCGGATACCACTTCAAAGAATGGAGGATGGGAGCCACGGTCACGTCCGACCCGGAGAGGTCTTTCGAGGATGTCACTTCCTCTATCCATCTAGAGTTATACTTCGCAGAGGCCGGCGGTTCTTTGGTGATTTCCGATGAGGGCGGCTCCATGATATGGTGGGCCCTCGGGATCATAGCTCTGCTGCTCCTTCTGGGTCTCCTGCTGTGGTTCGCCCTCTTCTACCGCAGGACCTATGAAGTGATCAAGGTCACACCCTCTGAGGCCATAGGCAAGGACAGGGCCCGCAGGAAGAGGGCATATACCTTCACAGGAGAAGAGGCCTTCGGAACAGTATCCTACAAGGTAGGAGAGGACGGACAATGGAAATCGATCATTGCCGCGCCGAACGGCGAGTACACCATACCGAAGGATGAGGTGGTGGACGCGATAACGATCGAGTTCCGGTAATTCAAAACGCCCGCTGAAAGGCGGGCACATTACAATTTTTTTATTAGGCAGGCTATCTCGGAAAAAGTGAAAAATACCCGCTGACATAGATCGGGTCAGCGGGCAGGAATGCAGTTTTATTCACTTCTTCCTTTTGCGGAAGGTGATGTTGGAATCCTTCAGTTCCATGACCTGGTTGCCCATCCTCTTCATGAGGTCGTTGTTGGCCTTGACAAGGTCCCAGCCCACCTCTTTCAGGCTTACGGTGGTACCCCTGATGTAAAGCCTGGCGGTCAGACTGTATTTTTTCCTTCCTTCCCCTTCGTTGTATCTTGCGATGTGGAGTGTCAGGGATTCCGGCCTGTATATTTTGGATATCTTAGTCATCTCCGCTTCGATGTCCGCGTACATCGCGTCCGCATAGAACTTGTCATCGTCGTCCAGCCCGCTTATCTGCACAAAGAGGGTATCCCGCTCTCTGCAGGCTGATATCAGCTCGACGATGTCGTATTCAGTGAGCATGCCCACAAGCTCTTTTCCATCCACCACCGGCAGCGTGGAGATGCCTCTTTCCTCCATCACCGATGCGGCTGAACCCAGAGTGTCCTCCCACTCGACTGCCCTGACCGCGCTGTTGCATACGCTGTCGATGCTTATCTGTGCCCTTGAGCTCTTTTTGAACTCTCCGAAGCTTTTCGTGTCGGTCTTCCAGTGGTGGTCGATGATCTCCACCATCCCTACCACTCCCACAGGGGCCATGCCGCTGTTGACCACCGGCACGGTCCTGACATCCAGCCTCCTCATTATCTCCAGCGCATCATCCAGCATGCCGTCGTCCTTGACGGATTCCACGGGGGCGGTCATTATCTCCCAGACCTTTATGTCCTTGAGTATCTTCATACCCGCCGCTATCTTGGTAAGGCTGCTCCTCGATGCAACTCCGATGATCTTCTTCCCGTTCAGTACCGCCAGCTGCCTGCAGTTTTCGGCTATGACGTATTCAGCCACTTTTGTTATGTCAGTGTCCAAAGAGACCGTCGGGAGGTTCCGCACAAGGTTCTTGACCTTTGTGTCCGGAGTGACACTTCCTTTTCGGAGTATCGTGCCGTAACTGATCATTCCGACATAGCTCCCGTTCTCTACTACGGGGATCTCCTGGAATCCGGAATCCCGCATTTTCGAGAGTGCTTCCGAGACCCTGTCCTCAGGGCCTATTGTGGGGAATTCGGATGTCATAATATCGCGGACGGTCATTCCGGCGAGCTGCGATCTCAAGATCGATAATTTTTTCAGGTCTTCTAAATCTTCTACTCCCATCGTCTCACCCGACGATATATATCATTTATTACGGTATAAAGATTTTTTAGGTTGTTTGACAGGCAGACGGTATGTATCTGAGCCTGTCTGCAGAGTGTGGGAATGCG
>JAIRUV010000128.1 GCA_031254265.1 Candidatus Methanoplasma sp. | reverse complement strand
CAACAGCATCGCCGTACGTCTTTCCGGGGTTGTCCCTTAACCACTTCATGAACTCTGTGTTGAACTTGAAGCCCTCTCCGATCTGAGTCCTGAAGAACTCCCTGTGCTTCTCTGAACATGTGATGTTATACTCTATATTCGTATGAATATCAAGCGTCTCCGGAGGCCTTGATCTTTTCTTTATCCGGGGAGGGGACTCCTCTCCGGTATCCAGGTAGTGCGCGATCCTTTCAGTCAGCTCCGGTTTTCCGCCATGTGCGCTTATACCTTCGCTTCTGCAGAATTCTGCAAGTTCCGATTTCAGATAATAGTTGTTCCTGAGATCTTCGGAGTTCATCCCTCTGCGGATGCCGGGTCTTTCCATGATATCAAAAATAAGGAGGGGTGTTCCCCCTCGGTTTCTTCAGAGTTTGCAGAGTTTCACAAGAGCGTTCCACTTCTTGTCCACATCCGCCTGCATGCTCTCGACGACGGGGGCCCACTTCTTGTCCTTGAGGTGGCTGAACCTGCCCTGCGAGTTGATCCAGTCGGTTATCGGCTTCTTCTCCGCTTTGCCATCGGCTATCCTCTGGCTTTCAGCCGAGAGTGTGTAGTCGGTGCCGTTCTCCACCTCATAGAGAGGCCAGACGCAGGTCTCCACCGCAAGCTTGGATATCGCTATCGTATCATCGGATGCGAACCTCCAGCCTCTGGGGCAGGGCGTTATCGCATTGATGAAGGTCGGTCCGTTGATATCAAAGGCCTTCTTGGACTTCTGTACCAGGTCCTTCCACGCATGAGGTGCCACTTGGGCGGCGAAAGGTATCCCGTGGGCGGCCATTATCATGGTCATGTCCTTGGGGAACTCTTTCTTTCCCGGCATGACGCTGCCTGCCCAGGACGTGGTGGTGGACGCTCCCTTCCCTGTTGCACTGGACCTCTGTATCCCTGTGTTCATGTACGCTTCGTTGTTGAAGCAGACGTAAAGCATGCAGTGGCCCCTCTCCATGGCACCGGAAAGTGCCTGGATGCCTATGTCGTACGTCCCTCCGTCTCCTGCGAATGTAACGAACTTTATTTCCTCTTTCACCTTGCCGCTCCTCTTAAGGGCTTGGTAGGCCGCCTCCACTCCTGCACATGTCGCCGCGCCGTTACCGAACGCGGTGTGGATGTACGGCGTGTTCCACGATGTATACGGGAAGATCGTCGTAGAGACCTCGAAGCATCCGGTGGCGCACGATACCACTACATCCTTGTCGGTACCCAGGAGTATCTGCTTTGCAATGATCGATTCGGAACATCCGGCACAAAGTCTGTGTCCGCTTGCCAGCCTTACCGGTATCTTGCTGAGGTCCTTCAGTGTCAATGAGTTCACTTTTTCACCCCCAGATAGTTGATCCTCTTTGCCTTCCCTTTATCCACATCCTCGAAAACGGAGACGTAGTCGGAGACCATGGTGTCCGCTCCTCCGAGGCCGTATATGTAGTTGTACATCTTTGGCATTGTATCGTTCTCCAATGCGGCCGCGACGACCTCCGGGAACATCGGGCCGTATGCTCCGATGCTGAGGTGTTTGTCCATGATAATGACCGACTTTTTCCCTTTCATGAGCTTTGCCAGCCCTGCGATGGGCCACGGCCTGTAGAGGCGCGGCATTGCGACGCCGACCTTCTTTCCTTCCTTGCGGAGCTGGTCGACCGCCTCTTTCATCGTTCCGAATGCCGACCCCAGGACTATTGCTATGCACTCAGCGTCCTCGCACCTGTACTCTTCTATGATCTTGTACTTCCTGCCGGATATCTTCTCGAACTCCTTGAAAGCGTCCTCGGTGACCTTGAAAGTGTTCTCCATCGCCAGTACTGTCTGGTACTTGTGGGGATAGTAGAACATCGGTCCGTCCAGAAGGTTGTGCGATACAGGGTTCTTCATGTCCAGAAGCGGGTACAGGGGTTTGTATTCCCCGACATATTTCTTTATTACATCTGTATCCAGAGGAGTTATCCTCTCGATCGCATGCGTGAGTATGAAACCGTCCATGTTGACGAGCCCTGGCAGCTGAACATCGTGGTGCTCTGTTATCCGGGGGGCTATTATGGACAGGTCGTAAGCCTCCTGGACATTCTCTGCGAAGAGAGATATCCACCCGCAGTCCCTTACTGACATGACATCGCCGTGGTCATTGTGTATGTCTATAGGTCCGCTGACGGCCCTGTTGGCCACCGCCATTATGAGCGGGACCCTCATCGATGCCGCTATCGGGATCATCTCCCACATGTAGGCGATGCCTTGCGAAGCAGATGCTGTGAACGTCCTCGCCCCGGCAGATGCGGCCGTGGTGCACAGCGTAAGGGCGCTGTGCTCGGATTCGACACACACGAACTCTGTCGACACTTCTCCGTTCGCAACATATTCCGCGAACTTCTCGACTATTATTGTCTGGGGTGTGATGGGGTACGCCGCACAGACATCTGGGTTGATCTGCTTCCATGCCAGCGCCACTGCGGAGTCTCCGTTTATCGCAATATCGTTCTTACTGCTCATTTCACTCCCCCTTCATTGTTATTGCATCTTTAGGACATACTTTCGCACATATGCCGCAACCCTTGCAGTGGGTCATTTTTATACCTTTGAATTTGCCGCCCTCCACCAGTATACTGTTGTCAGGACAGTATATCCAGCATGTGAGACAGTCTATGCACTTGTCTTTCTCCACTATCGGGACTATGCTTCTCCAGTCGCCTGTATGGAATTTCTCGGAGCTTCCCGGTTCGATCACGCGGTCTCCGATCACCATGCCTTTGTAGTCTGCCAGGTTGACCATCACTTCACCTCCTCGTATGCTCTCTTGAGCGCCCTCATG
>JAIRUV010000106.1 GCA_031254265.1 Candidatus Methanoplasma sp. | reverse complement strand
TCTGGCGGAACATACAGTGTATGCCTTTTATATCTTCTGAGTCTATTCCTAAAGGCATCAATGAAGGGGGCAAAATGGTAGCCTTTACAAAAAGAAGGTCGATGGTTTTTCCGAGGAGCGTACACATCGGAAATAATGTGATAGACGATGTTGCAGATATCTGCCGTTCCCTTCAATTCGGTAAGAATGGCCTCATAGTGACAGGCGGAGATACGTACAGATCCGCAGGGAACAGGGTCGAGGATCTCATGCAAGAGAGATACGACATCGCCACCAAGCTGACCGGGAACGCCACTTTCGACAATCTCCGGGAAGTAGAGGCATCGGCGAAAGAGCATAACGCATCCTTCCTGCTGGCGGTGGGAGGCGGAAGCAAGATAGACCTCGCCAAAATGGCCGCAAAGAACCTCAACATACCGTTCATCAGCATACCCACCTCCGTCTCACACGACGGGATAGCATCAGACCGCGCCTCTCTGAAGTCCGAGAACGGTTCCTCATCGATGAATGCCGTTCCTCCGACCGGCATAATCGCGGACACCAGAGTGATCTGCGATGCGCCGTACAGGTATTTGGCCGCAGGCTGTGCGGATGTGATAGCCAACCTTACGGCGCTAGGTGATTGGGAATACGCCAATCGGACAAAGAAGGAAGAGATAAGCAGCTCCGCCTTCATATTGGCAAAGCACTCGGCGGAAGACATAATATCCAACAGCAATGAGATAAAACCCGGACTGGAAGAGAGCGTGTGGCTCGTACTCAAGCCGATAATAGCTTCCGGGGTGTCGATGTGCATAGCCGGGAGTTCCAGGCCGACGAGCGGCTCGGAACACATGGTATCTCACGCGCTTGACATAATAAAGCCGGACACCGCCCTCCATGGGGAGCAATGCGGAGTGGCATCGATAATGATGATGAAGCTTCAGGGCGGCGACTGGAAAAGGATAAGGGAGGCCCTGAAGAACATCGGTGCTCCCACGACTGCGAAAGAGCTCGGGTTCACCAGCGGTGAGATGGTCCATGCCCTGGTTATGGCGAACACAATCCGTCCGGAGAGGTTCACGAAACTCGGGGAAAAAGGACTTACCGAAAAGAAAGCAGAGAGGCTGGCAAAGGACACCGGAGTGATCTGAGGTGGCGGCCATCACGCTCATAAGCGAAGCGCAGGCCAAAATGGGCAACAGATTCTACTATCTCGGGCCGCAGTTCGAATGCAGGGACTGTAAGCTGAAAGGAGTATGCATGAACCTTGAGCAAGGTTCTATGTATGAGATAACGGCGGTCAGGGGACAGACTCATGACTGCACCTTCAACGAAGACAAAGTGAGGGTGGTCGAGATAAAAAAGATCGCTCAGAGGTCTGTCGTGCCCAAGAAATCGGCGATCGAAGGGAGCGTTATAACATTTCAGGAGCCGGCATGCTGGATGCTTGACTGTGAGAACTACCGCAACTGCCACCCATATGCTCTGGAGCGCGGCAAGAAATATTCGGTGGTCGGGATCGAAGGGAATGCAGAATGCCCCATCGGCCAGGACCTAGTCGTCGTGAAGCTGTTCTGATCTCAATTCTCAGATCAGCGTTTCCACCAGATCTGCGATCACACGGACCGCAGCGTCTGTTGAGTTCTTTCTCACAGCATCCCTGTCTCCGGTGAAATCGAACCTCATCGCGGCGGTCCCGCCTTTCCATGATATGCCCATCCACACAAGTCCAACCGGTTTTTCGGCGGTCCCTCCGCCGGGGCCGGCTATGCCTGTTATGGACAACGAGACATCCGATCCGAAAAGTCTCCTGACGCCTTCGGCCATCTCAACAGCCACTTCCCTGCTCACAGCACCCTTTTCCATCATCACTTCTTTACTTACTCCAAGGATGTTCTCCTTTGCGGAGTTGCTGTAAGACACCACTCCGCCCAAGAAATATACGGAAGACCCGGGGAAAGAGGTGATGATTGATCCGAGCATCCCTCCCGTGCATGATTCCGCGACGGAGAGGGTGATGCCTGCCTTCGAAAGTATCTCCGAGAGATACTCCGCAGACGTCAGTTCATTCCCCTCCGGATATCTCTCTCAGTCTGCTCACGCCGTCTATGTAATCTATGATCTCCGCAACCTTTCCCGGAACCAGGGAGCGCCAGCTGTCGCCTTCGATCATCATCTTCCTTACGACGGTCCCGGAATACACCTCGCGGTTGTAGAGCGGGGATTCCTTAATCTTGTACCCTGCCTCTCCGAACAGACGTCTGGTAAGAGGGTTGTTGCTGTACACAGTGGTGAAAGGAGGGCAGAGGGACTTCACCTGCCATGCCCACAGGGAGTGTCTCTTCAGGTCTTCGATGGGCACTATACAGTAGTTGGCTATTTTCTCGGCTTTCATGACCTCGTCTATCATGAGGTACCTTTCCCCGGCTGTGAAGGGATTATCGCATTCATGCGAGTATTGGGCGCTGCCGATCCCGATGATCAGACTCTCAGATTCCGCCGCACATTTGCGTATGACCTCCATGTGTCCGTTGTGGAGCGGCTGGAATCTGCCGATCATCAGCGAGTGTCCGCTGAAATAGTGTTCGGAGACCATGACACCTTATTGGCATCAAGAGATAAAAGATTCCTTCCCCAACGGGAAGGAAATGTTCACTCCGCTTAAAGGGGACTGGGGCTGCCGTCGTTCGGCACCCGTCTGTCCTTCACTGCCGAAGCCTCTTCCGCCTGCGCCTCCGGCACAGGCGTCCTCGGAGACCCCTTTTTCGATTCCTGTTTCACGACAGGCTCGTACTGAGGAGGAGGTTCGATCTTCTTTGCGCTAGACACTCCAGTCTCTGTAAGGGGCAGGAGTTTCTTCAGCAGTTCTTCCTTCTTCGGGCAGTCGACGAATGCGTATTCCACAACATCGCGGAAGTTCTCCACTGTGTAGATGTCCATATCGCGGTAGTACTTGTTCTGTATCATCACGTCGTTCCCGTTGGCCTCGGGTATAAGCGCCAGTTTTATTCCGGACGCCGCCGCCGCTTCCAGTTTTGCGGTCACCGCACCGACCGGAAGGACCCTCCCTCTAACGCTGAGGCTCCCGGTCATGGCCATGTCCTGCCTTATCGGTATCTCTTCCATTGCCGAAAGGATCACGGTCGCCATCGTTATCGACGCGCTGTCCCCCTCCACTCCGTCATGTGTTCCGACATACTGCAGGTGTATATCGTAATCCGATATCGACTTCGAAGTGTAGTTCTTGATCACTGCGGATATGTTGTCCACCGCTTCTTTCGCGATCTCTCCGAGGCGCCCGGTGGCTATCAGCTTCCCCGCCTTCTTGGCCTGGGGAGGAGCTATCTGGGCGACTATGGGAAGGACTATCCCGGAGAACTCAGCCATCCCGGAGTCGGCACCCAATGCGGCAAGACCGTTTATCATGCCCACTTCGGAACCGCTCGTCTCGAACAGGGAGTATTTCTTGCTGTTCTCTATGTGGCGGTCGGCTATCTGCTGCTCCAGGCTGCGTGCTGTCCTCTTTGCGGAAAGCACATCATCCAACGTGACGAGGTCGGCCCCTCTTTCGACCGCGAGGTCGCCGGACACCCTTATCAGGCCGCCCAGCTCTCTGAGTCTGAGGGTCAGTTCCCCTTTCCTTCCGGCGCGGCGCTGAGCCTCCTTCACTATCTCCCCTACGGCGTACCTGTCAAAGGGAGGTATCTTCTGGTCCTTGTACACCTCCTGGGCGACGAACCTTGCGATGCTGTATCTGTTCTCATCGGTATCAGGCATCGTGCTGCGCATGTACACCTCGTAACCGTATCCCCTTATCCTGGACCTGAGGGCGGGGTGCATCCCCTGCATCGCGTCGAGATTGCCTGCACACACAAGTATGAAATCGCACGGCACAGGCTCTGATTTGACCAGCGCGCCGGAGGACCTCTCCGACTGGCCCGTGATGGACATCTTCTTCTCCTGCATCGCCGTAAGAAGAGCCTGCTGGGATTCCATCCTGAGCATGTTTATCTCGTCTATGTAAAGTACTCCCTTGTTAGCCTTGTGTATCGCGCCGGACTCCAATCTGTCATGGGACGGGGTCTCCAGACCTCCGCTCTGGAACGGGTCGTGCCTCACGTCGCCCAGCAAAGAACCGGCATGCGCGCCCGTTGCATCTATGAAAGGCGGCATATCGTCCGGAGTATGGCCTACCAGCACCTTCGGCACGATCATCGTCTCCTGCCTCTGCCCGGGAGTCCTTGTGAACATCAATATTATCAATACGCCGAAAAGGGCTACCAGCAGTATGGTCCAGTTATCGAAGACGAACATGCCGATAGCTCCGATTATCATTATGCCGAGGATGGCGTATATGTAGAATGAGCTCTTCTGATTCTTTACGGCGGCGGCATGGGCCTTCTGCTCGTTGACCACAGCCTTTCCCCTTCCGGCGGGGAAGTCGCGTATCCGGGGCTCATTCACATCTTCAGGATTGTGGTATGAGACAATGTCCCTGAGCTCTTCTTTGGGAAGATATTGGATCATGGAGTTGGCCAGCATCGATTTTCCGGTACCTGGTTCTCCTATGAGCATCACATGTCTTTTTTGGAAGGCCGCTTTCTTCATCACTTCCACGGCCTGATCCTGACCTATGACCCTGTCCGACAATTTATCAGGGATAGAGATATCCTTCGTGCTACGGAAGGTCTGCCTGTCCACCCACTCCTCGAGAGGCGTGAGCGAGGGCTTATTGACAACTATTTCCATACATTCCCCTCCTAATTCCGTTAGTTTGTACTCGTATATAATAGCTCTGTACAATATACATCATTTGTTCCCCCTTGAATATTTATATAACACTGCCGAGATCAGCGCCACGATCACCACAGCCAGCAGCCATGAGTAATTCCCATACCAGGCAACGGGCGTGTGGTCATAAGCCGTATCGCTCAGGACCGGGCTGATGAACGGATAAGGTATCCATCCTGATTTAAGATACACTCCCTGATGGTGTGTGTAAAAGAATGTGTCTCCTCCCTTAAGTAAGTAAGCGTTGTTGCTGCCGTCGTTCCATGTGACATCCACTGCGTACCATTTCCCGTTGTCCATTTTGACGTAGTTCCATGCATGGTTCTCCATGTTCGATATGGCTGTCCCGTATACTATGACACACTCAATCCCCTCTTTCTGGCACAAAAGAAGGAACGCCTCAGAATAACCGTCGCACACTGCGTAGTGCTTTGGGTCCACCAGGGCGCCGTACGCATCATGCGCATATCTGCTTTTTTCCTCGGACTCCCAATTCGGGTCGTATGTCACAAGGTTCACAAGGTAATTGTTTATGTCCTCTACTTTATCCCGCACCGTTTTTCCGTCAGTGGAGAACTTCTCCAATGCAGCGTTGAGATCATCCAGCATCTTCTGTATGCCGCCGAAGACGCCTGTTTCAGGGTCGGGAGGGTACTGATCGAGCCTTATCTGGAAATATATCTCAGTGACCGTCGCCGTGTTGCCGGTTATGGTCAGGTCTGCGGTGGGATACGGGACCGTGCTGACCGTCCATCCCCAATAAGCCATAGGCGAGCTTAGCCTGAGGGCATCGAAGGCGTCGTCGATGGTGGTCCTGAGCAGGTTACGGACATACTCCTCTGCAGTGTGCGGATCGTTCGCTTTCGCTGTCAGTATGACCGGGAGGCCGACCGTTATCTCATGGGCCTCCGCATCCGCCGATTCCAGCGCGTCGAATATCGCTTTCCCGTTGGCATCCAACTGGTCGTAGTATGGTACGAAGTTGTCGGGTTCTTCCGATGTCGCAGCCGATGCCGACATGATCGCTGGAAAAACTAAGGCAACCGCAAGGAACAGAACAACCATAATCTTAGAGGATCCTTTCATTTCTATTCATTACGCCATTAATGCCGCCGTATTTAAAGTGACTTACCGAAGAACGCATAAATAAACCATGCTCTATAGAGAACCGTCCATGAAGGTCGCCGATATAGATGTTGACGGAGGTATCAGGGATGTCCTGATCAAAGAAGGGTTCGTTGAGCTTTACCCGCCGCAGGCAGAGGCGCTTTCGGTGGCTCTTCCGGGCAAGAATGTCATCGCGGCCATGCCTACGGCAAGCGGCAAATCGCTCATAGGCTACATCCCGGCAGTGAACACAGTGCTGAAGAAGGGAGGGAAGGTTCTATACATAGTTCCGCTCAAAGCACTGGCATCCGAGAAGAAGGACGACCTGGACAAGTTCTCCAGGCTGGGGGTGAACGTGATGATGAGCACAGGGGACCTGGACTCCGATGACGGGAGACTCACCGATGCCGATATAATCGTGGCAACATCGGAGAAAGCCGACTCCATGATGCGCCACGGGAGCAGATGGATGGACGAGGTAAGGATGGTGATCGCGGACGAGATACACCTGATCCACGATCCGGGAAGGGGGCCGACCCTTGAAGTGATACTCACCAAACTGATGCGCAAGAACAAAGGCGTGCAGATCATCGCTTTGTCTGCAACGATATCGAACGCAGAGGACCTGGCACGGTGGCTGGATGCCGAACTCGTGACAAGCGACTGGCGCCCCATACCTCTGAGGGAAGGCGTCTATTTCGACGGGGAGATAACATTCGAGGACAATTCCGCCATAGAAGTTCCGCGCAGCAAGGACAGCATATGGGACATGATAGAGCAGGCGGTGAAGGGCGGCGGGCAGTGCATGATATTCGTCAATACGCGGAGATCATCGGAATCACTTGCAGTGAAGTATGCTGACAAGATGAAGGCGATCGCCGGCAGGGAACTGTCCGAGAAGGAATCGGAGGCCCTCGAAGGGGATGCGGAGACCACATCCGTCGGAAGGAAACTGTCATCATGCGTGAAGTGCGGAACAGCGTTCCACAACGCCGGGCTGACGTACAAACAAAGGAAGTACATCGAAGACAACTTCAGGAACGGCAACATAAAGTGCATAGTCGCGACGCCGACCCTTGCGGCAGGCATCAATCTGCCGGCCAGAAGGGTGATCGTCAGGGACACCCACAGATTCGAATCGAATGCGGGGAATGTTCCTATATCAGTCATGGAAGTGAAGCAGATGTGCGGAAGGGCGGGGAGGCCGGGATACGATCCATACGGGGAGGCTGTGCTCATCGCCAAGAACGTCAACGATTACGATCACCTGATGGAAGACTATGTGATGCGTGATACAGAGAAGTTAAAATCCAAACTCAGCAACGAGGCGATCCTCAGGAACCATATTCTGGGATTGATAGCGACAGGCGATGCCGACTCCGAGGAAAGCATCGTCGGGTTCATGCGCGATACGTTCTTTGGGAACACTTCCCAGATGTACGGGATCGAGAGCGTGGTCGAGAATGTGACAGACTTCCTCGAGAAAGAGGGTATGATCGCAAGGGAAGGAGGAATGCTGCGCATACTTCCCTTCGGGAAGAGGATCTCCGATCTGTACATAGATCCGAAATCGGCAGTGATCCTCAAAAATGCGGTCATGAAGATAAAAGACGATACCGCCGACCTGCTGATACTGCATGCGGCAGCATCCACTCCCGACGTCATGGGCCTTTATCCGAAGAAAGGCGATCACGACAGGCTGTCTAAGATCGAGATCGACTATGACGGGGATTTCCTAGTGGAGCCTGCCGATGAAGACGATGAGTTCATGTTCGAGAGCTTCATGAGCGACCTCAAGGTGGCCGTTCTTTTGGACGACTGGATCAATGAGGTCTCCGAAGAGGA
>JAIRUV010000082.1 GCA_031254265.1 Candidatus Methanoplasma sp. | reverse complement strand
CCGCCAATGCTATTGAAAGACCCAGCACCACGTAGTATGACATCGTCAGCTCTATCTCTGCAGCGAATGCCAGAACAGCGATTATGAATATGGCGGCGAAGACCACACAGCCTCCGTTGAACAGATATTTGGCTGAACTGGTCTTCGATACTCCAAGATCGCTGATGTAATTCTTTCCTAATTTCCATTCTTTGTCAGATATCATTGCCAATGTCAGAAGTACAAAATACAATAATATCGCCAGGTAAGTAAACGAAGGTAACATGTCGGAGCAACCCGTCGGAAGAAGGCGCACAGTTTATTTTAATATTGTGCGGCTAGGTTGCAGACCCGTGCCGGATCCGCACGGTCAATATCTGATATCGTGTTCGCATGACCTGAAAGCGCGTATAAGGATGTCGAACCGGTCCGGGTCGACCTGCGACCACTCGTCGTCCTCCTCGTCGAATCCTTCGGAGAACAGATGGTCGTCGAAGTTCAGTTTCTTCGTGTCCTCGTAGTCGCCGGAGAACACTACCTTTTTGATCCTGCTCCACTGTATCGCGCCTTTGCACATGGGGCAGGGCTTTGCTGTCACATACAGTGTGCAGCCGCTGAGGTCTATAGTGTTCAGCTTTTTGCATGCCTTGCGTATCGTTACTATCTCGGCGTGAGCCGTGGGATCCTGTCCAGACAGGACCTCGTTATGGCCTTTTGCGATGATCTCGTTATCCTTGACCAACACCGCGCCGAATGGACCTCCGTGCTTTCCGCACATCCCTTTCAGGGCCTCTTTGTACGCCAATTCCATGTATTTGTCCATTGTGACCATCCGCTTACGTTCTTTTACATGCGGATTATGTCTTTTGATTATATCTTTGTGCGCAGGACCCAGCCGGCGCCGGCAGAATTGTTTATTAGCTGGGAACGATAACGGCGGTGCCATGAGCAGAACTGATGATACGTCATTTCAGCAAGATTATGAGAAGGCCTTGCATATTGCTGTAAAGGCGCATGACGGGCAGAAGGACATGTCCGGGAACAACTATGTCCTGCACCCGATAGCGGTCTCCGGTTATTGTATGACGGAACGCGCAAAGATCGCCGCGCTGCTGCACGATGTGGTGGAGGATACCGATGTCACGCTTGACGACCTGCGGGAAGCGGGCTTCGGCGATGATATCGTGACCGCCGTCGACTGCGTGAGCAAACGCGACGGGGAGGAAACGATCGATTATCTGAAAAGGGTGGCGACTGACGACATTGCGACCGAAGTGAAGTTTGCGGATATGAGGCATAACGGCATGAGATGGCCGGCGGGCAGGCCGAAAAAGGAAGCGAAGAAGAACTTCAAAAAGTACAACAGACGTGCCAAGCAACTTTTGCTGCTGGTCGGAGAGGAACGTGCGAAAAGGGCCATGTCCGAGGAGACGTACGAATGGGTCACTGTTCCAGATGAGGACTGATCCCCTGGGACGGGGCGGGCTGTTCATTTAATTCCGACGCGTTCTGCAAAACGGCCTGCGATTGCTTTTGCACATAGTGCGAGGGAGGGGATTCGAACCCCTGAACTCCTACGAGACAGAATTTCTTCCCTTTGGAGTCTTAAGTCCTGCGCCTTTGGCCAACTCGGCTACCCTCGCTTGAATATCTGAAAGAAGACCGGATATTAAACATATTCATGCTGTCCGAGTATGTGCGTTCTTTAAGCCTTAATGTCTTTCTTCTGCGGTCTGTGCAAAACATCGCGGTTTTAGCGTCACCTTTGCTGATTTTTGATAACAAGGCATGACCGGTCTTTGTCTGGCTCTGTCTGAACCACAGGAAGTTTTATATGCATTATTGTTATTACTTATGACAATGGCATACAACGTCGTTCAGAAGAAAGGGGACTGCTACTACCTGTACGAAGCGGAAGGCGTATGGGATCCGGTCAAGAAGAACAGCGTCCAGAAACGGAGATACCTGGGAAAATGCGACAAGGACGGGAATCTCCTGGTATCCGGGCGTTCCCTGATCCGGAGCTGCACCTTCGGCTCGTACTATATGATGCTGGAGGCCGCCGGATCGTCCGGGATATACGATTCCCTGGTATCCTCTTACGGGGAGAAGGATGCCGACACCATCCTGGCGGTCGCCATCCTCAGGATCGTCTGCCCCGGAAGCCTGAACGTCATGAACGACAAACTGGAGGAGTCGTTCCTTCCGGAGATGCTGGATGTCGAAAGCCTGACCCCGTCATTCCTTACGCGGTTCCTGCAGAGGATCGGCAGGGACGCGGGTTCACGGACGAAGCTCTTCTCATCCCTGGCCGTGAAAGGCGGGGCGGTGGTGTTCGATACCACCGCCCTTCCCACATCTTCGGAGGAGCTGGAACTCGCGGAGATCGGGCGCTCGTACAGACGGACGTCCGTCAGGCAGGAGAACATGGGCATCGTGTTCTCGTCGGAGAAGGGGCTCCCCTTCATGTACAAACTGTACCCGGGAAGCGTCAGCGACATCACCATGATCAGGAACCTTGTGCAAGATGTCAAGGACCTCGGGGCGGATACCGTCGAATTCGTTCTTGACAGGGGCTTCTTCAGCGAGCACAACGTCATGTGCATGGCGCAGGCGGAGATGGGGTTCACCATACCCGTACCGGCGGGGAACAGACTGTCCAAAGAGTGCATATCGTCCTCCGTACCGCATATGGACGATCCCTCGACGGCCGCTATGCTCAGCGGGTCCGTCGTCAGATGCTGCGAGATGACGGTCGAGTATGCGGGCGCTCCGCGCCGCATGCTCGTCTTCCAGGACGACGACCGCAGGAACATCGAGACAAGAGCGTTATATGCCAGGCTCGCCGCCGTGGAGGAGAGGCTCAGCGGGACGGAATACCGGAGGTTCTCGGTCAGGACGCTCACCCGGTCAGAGAAGGAGATATGCGCCATGCTGGAGATAACGGAGGAGAACGGAAGTATCGTCACAAGAAGGAAGAGGAACGCCGTCACCGCCAGAGCGAACAGATGCGGGCGTTTCGTCGTGATGACATCGTCTGACATACCATGGATGGACATACGGATAAGGTACAGGGACAGGAACGAGATAGAGGGCCAGTTCTCGCAGTTCAAGTCGGACATAGGGGGAGGGCTGACAAACCTCTCGGATCAGGACTCGGCGGAAGGAGCGGTATTGACGGAGTTCGTCTCCCTCATGATAAGGACGGAGCTGAGGAACAGGATGAGGAAGGCGGGTCTCCTGGAGAAGATGCAGGTGCCGAAAGCCATAGCGGTGATGAACAAGCTAAAGATCACAAGGATGGGAGAGAAGTGGAGGCTGAACGAGATAACGAAGGAGATGAGGGACCTCCTCTCGGCTCTCGGCATCCCCCTGCCTCAAGACAATTACTGATGGTCCTTGTTATCACGTTTCTGCAAAGGTGACGATTTACGCATCGGCATACAGCCTTTATCTGCCGGATAAAGCGTTACTTCAGCGTAAACTCGCCGAGTGGATCGAGGCGTTTGAGGAAGAGCACAGAGGCGGCGGCGAATGAAATTGCAATTGAGCGCCCGCCTTTCCAAGCGGTGCGACCGGCCTTTGACGATTACGGGTGGTAATCCCCATTCTTGTACATCTCTATCATGATGTACGATGCCATCCTGGCATCCGATAATGCGCGGTGGGCCTGAGCGCCCCTTATATCTGCCGGGTCGCCTTTCGTTATCATCCTGTATGCATTGTCCAGCTTTGGGAACTTGTATCTTACGCCGTACATTTCGCTCGGGAGCTTGCAGACATTCGTCGCCGCTTTCATGATGTCGGTGCAGACCTCGAATATCCCTCTGAGCTGCCACGGCTCTCTGAACAGGAATTTGTCCATATCGAAAGGCACATTGTAGGATGTTACCATTCTTTCTTTGAGCAGCCTTACGATATCCTCCCTCACATGTGCGAGGGGGCGTGCTGCCGCCACCATGTCCAAGGTAAGGTCGCTGTTCCCGAATATCCATGCTTTTGTCCTGTGATCTTCCCATTCGGTCACGTCGTAACCGACGACCGATGAGTAGACATCCTTGACTGTCCCTCTGCTCAGATCGACAGAACATACACCGATATCGACTACCAGGTCCCTCGGCCCGCCGTCAAGTCCTGTGGTCTCAGTGTCTATGACGAATATCCCGTGCGGGGCGTTGAAATAGTCTTCTATTTTCATATTCTATTCTCCGAACCTTTAGAAAATGAATCGATCTTCCTTATCATATCTGCCATCAGCACGAGCATGATAAGGGCAAGCACTGATGCCGCTCCCATGACGGACGCCGCCAGTATGTTGTTCCCGGCGGTACCTTTTGAGGTGCCTTCCACGGTAGGTCTCTCCAGCGGCTGAAGGTCGCTGAAATATAATGTTACATCTTCCGTCAAGTTTGTGAATGTGTATGTCTCTTTGTTACCTTCCGACATGGACGTGCTGTAATGAGTATCCAGCTGCGATGTCATGTCCGGCTCGCCGTCCGTGCCGAACTTATAGAGTCCGACACTTGCTTCCGTCATGTCGTAAAGTGAGGAAGAGACAATGATCGTCAGTTTGCCGTTATATGTCACATTCCCGTCCGGGAACTCCACATGGATACCGGGACGTTCCTGATAGAATATCTCTACCCTGTCTGCAGAGGCCGATGACGCAGGCAGAAAGAGCAGCAACGCTGCAGATATTGCAAGCATTATAAAAACCGCCCCGCCCGGCCCCCTCATACCCCTGCCGATACCTTCCTGA
>JAIRUV010000069.1 GCA_031254265.1 Candidatus Methanoplasma sp. | reverse complement strand
GGATACTCTGAGACCGGAGACCTCGGCCGCCACTATGTTCTTGGAAGGGTCGATGTCCAGGACGAATGGGATCTTTCGGGCACCCTCGGCAAGCTTCTCCCATGTCAGCTCTTTTGATTTCTGTCCCAGAACAGTGAGAAGCTCGTTAATCTTCTGATACTCAATGTAGACCGCATCCGCCCTGCCCTTCAGGTCCTCAGACTCCATTCTGTACTCGTCGATGGTCTCTTCCTGCTTCTGTATCCTTTTCTTGAGCTTCTCTATCTCCGGATCAACATAGGCCTCCTCTTCCGTCCGGCCTATCTCCTTCATAAGCGAGTCGATAGCCAGAGACATGCTCGGAACCGCCTGGCGTTCAGCATGGTCGTAGATGGTGAGGTCGACCGGGGCAACATCTATTATCGCCCCGTCCTTCCTGAAGACGGTAGGTCCGCTGCTCCGTACAACATGTTCCATGATCTCTCTCAGCGAGCTGTACATCTTCTCGAGATTTTCGTCGCTGGCGTCCTTTGACGGCAAATTTTTGTCTATCCCCGCTCTTTTGCAGATCTCTTCGGAATACTGCCCGCCGAGGTTGACCGCAGTGGCCAGTGTCCTGACGGTATCCGAGCCTGAAGAACGGATTATCTCCGTGAAGTCGTCGAAAGTGGATCTGACCGGATCGAACCGGCTTTTCGGCATGACGTAGTCTTCGCCGGGACGGGTCGAGCGGTCCTTCCAGGTCCTGTGGGTGAGACAGTTGACTATCTTACCGTCCAGGACAAGCAGGACATTCCCGCCTCCGAACATCTCGAAGATCAGCTGATACTCGGCATCTGATTTGAAGACCTCTGTGACGGTTATCCTGTCGAAACCGGCTTGGGATGTCTTACCGACCCTTGCATTCGTGATGTATTTCCTTAGGAAAGTGGCAAACGAAGTCGGTGTGTCAGGGGTATCTGGGCGCTCTGGTGCCAGGTACAACCACTTCTTATCTCTGAAGAACAGCTCCCTTTTGCCGTCGCCCTGCACATTCAGACGGAAAAGGACGTTCCCCGCACCCCAATGGAACACCTTGTCGATGTGCGCCCCCTCCAGCGATGCCATCTCTGATACAATGGAGCAGACATCGAAGGAACTCATCTCTTTCTTCATAGAGTGGGTTATGTTGGAAATAGAGATAAGCTTAAGGGTTCAGGGACAGTCATCGTACCCGTTCCCGTCAGGCAGACATCGGCCGCTTTGCCGCTGCCGTGTTTGAATGCTCCAGACAGTTTTTATATTCTATATATCGATGCCAACGCCAATGCATTTTATTTGCATAAATAGGAGGTTAATACAATGACTGACTTCAAAGCCAAGTCATCAATATACTCGATCATGATCATGATAGGCGGTCTGATAGGTATCATTGCGGTCTTCATGGCATGGATAGATATAGATTTCGGAATACTAGGCTCATATACGATGTCTGGATGGGAGATAACGACCGAGAGCCTAAAGAACCCCTCTTTGGGCAACATCGACGACAACTATGTACGGTGGATGCCGCTGCTGGTCCTGATCTTCTCGGTGGTCGGGCTCCTCATAGGGCTGACCGCACTCCTCAAGCCAAGGAAAGAGATAGGGGCAGGCGCAGTCGTATGCGGCATACTTGCGATACTGGCGGGGATCCTGTTCTACATCAACGATAACCTCTCGGACGTTATCGGCCTGGGAGTATTCATCGCCATGGCTGCAGGTGTATTGTTGGTGATAACTGGGGCCCTCAGGATGTCCGTCAACTGATTTCCCACGATCAACGGACACAGAAACCTCTTACAACATCTCTTTTCAAAGTCACGGCATTCGCGCCCGAACGAAGATCAAATGCTAAGGAGCGGTTCCTTCCGATCCCGGGATTCCAGAAAGTTTTATAACAGTGTCGTACTTGACTAACCCCATACGCCGCGGTGGCGCAGGGGTCTAGCGGCGCCTTGGTAAGGCGTAGGTCGTGGGTTCACTTCCCATCAGCGGCGCCATAGGCCATCTGGTTCAACACGAAGCGCGACCAGATCTTCGGGAAGAAGAATGTGGTCTTCTTGGGCATCCTTTTGCCCTTCATGGAAAGGTCCCATATCGTATTCAGCGACGGTTCGTTGAGGACTATGGCAAGATCGAACATTCCTTCGCTCATGAACTTCTTCACGTTGGAGTATTCCGCCTCGTATTCCACAACTGACATCCCCTCATCATACCCGTAGATCCGCTTAAGGATCAGTTCCTGGACAACGTAGGTGTCGAGGCTCATAAGCCCGCTGCCCTCTTTCGCACCGGCAAGGAAGCACTTTCCGTTACGGAACATAAGGCCCATCGTCCAATCTTTAAGGTCAGACTCCATCCGATCCTCGGAGACCTCCTTCAGCGTCATCGTGAGGGACATGCGGTCAACAGCTTCTTCGGCTGACACATCAGACCTGACGAGTCTGTGGGTCGGCCAGACAACGAGCCCTCCATCATTGGCGGCCACAAGCGTGGCCAGGACGTAACCCTTCTTCTTGTCCCCCGGATTCTCCAGGGAGTAGTTCAGTGCGGTCTCGTACCTGTGGTGGCCGTCGGCGATAAGCATCTTCTTGTCCTTCAGTTCAGATGTTATCCGTTCTTTTATCTCCGCATCTTCGATTATATGGAACCTGTGGTCGACGCCGCTGCCGTCCATATATCTGTAGACGAGCTTTGCGCTGTTGTAGATCTTCCTGTCAAGTTCGGGGCTGAGTCCGTCGAATATCCCGAAGATCGACTCTAAATGGGCCTCCATGTCCCTGAGCAGGTTAAGGCGGTCCTCTTTCACTTTAGAGAATGTCTCCTCATGAGGTATGACGTT
>JAIRUV010000046.1 GCA_031254265.1 Candidatus Methanoplasma sp. | reverse complement strand
AGTACGGACAGTTCTTGAATCTCTTGCCGCCGCCGGCGGACACCCCTGTGCTGCCTGCGGCAGGAGCCTGCTGCTGTACCTGCACAGGCTGCCCCGGCGCCGCCATAGGTGAGGGCTGTCCGCAGTGGCTGCAGTATTTGTACGGGTAGTCGTTCAGTCCGCCGCATGTGGCGCACATGACCTTGGTGGCCTGGGCCTGATGCTGCTGTTGCTGAACTCCCTGTACAGGCTGTTGCTGAAGCTGCTGGTACATCTGCGGGAAAAGAAGCATACCTGCGCCCATCGCCGCACCTCCTGTGGATTCTCCGATGGCGTTCGCCATGCTCTCCATGACCTCGTACCTTCTGAAGGCCTCTCCGTTCTTGCTGCTGAACTGAAGATAGTTGAACACCTTCTGGCGGTCCTCGTCCGTTGTGAGGACCTCGTTGATCTTCAGGGAAAGCAGTTCGATACCTCTCTGCGAGAAGTACTGCTCGATGAGGATCTTGGTGTTCGTGGACGCCTTCTCCAGGTTCTCCATGATGTCCATGTAGTACTGGGAGTTCATCTGCTGGATTATCTGCTCGTTGATGAAGCTCTTCATGAAAGAGTTGACATCTCCGGTGGAGTATGCGTTCAGTCCTCCGAGCACCTGGGTGTAGAACACCGCCACATTGTTCACCCTGAACTGGAAGTCTCCGTTCGCCATCAGGACGATGGGGACCTCGTATTCCTTGGCGGCCTTTATCATGCTCCTGATGCCCCATTTGCCGTTGAACATCTTCAGCGAGATGAACACTATCCACACCTTGAACGGTGTCTCCTTGTACCCAAGCGCCAGGTTGTAGAGCTTCGTGAGCCACGGTATGTTCGCCGAGGTCACTGTGTGTCTTCCGGGCTCCAGCGTTCCCACCAGCTGCCCGTCCCTTATGAAAAGGGCCACTGCATGCTCCGGCACGGTGACCGACGTTATCGTCCTGAGGTCATCGTGCTCCGATCTGTATATTATGTCATCCGGCCCCTGGTTGGCCCAGAATACAACATTTGTCTTTTTCTCTGCCATCTTGGATCACCTCACTCCGTGAATCCTCTCATAACGGTCTCTCTTCCGTTATAGTCCTCTATGAGCCTGTCGATCGTGATCTCCAGTTCTCTCAGCGCGGTCTTCGGGACTGTCCCGGAATCTATCGTCTTCACCATCGAAGCGGTCTGTTCTTTCAGGGAAACAGCGTCATCGATCAGTTTCGCATCCCATTCGATCAGGGCGTCAAGCTCCGATTCCAGGATCTTGACGGACGCATGGAACGCGCTGTATCCGTTGACCGCTTTCTTCACATCTATGTAATAGCGGTCCGCTTTGCTTCTGATCCTCTCGGTGTCCCTCATGAGCTCCAGGTCGTTGACCGTCGCCCTCTGCACCGTCGCAAGGTCCAATTTTACTCTCTCCAGGACCCTGGAGACCTCTGTCCTGACCGCTCTGTCCTCATCCCTGCGGAGGTTCTTGTCCTTATATCCTCTGTAGATGGGGATGTAGAGTCCTATCCTCTCGACAAGGGACCTGTTCTTCTTCATTTGGTTTTCCACTGTTTTATCCAATGACATTCAATGTCCCTCCTTCTTTCCGTTGATCAATGCGACCGTTATCCCTACCGCCGCCAGGGCGATGATGAATATCGCAACAAGTATCAGCACGCTCAGGTCCGTGAAGGTGTAAAGCATCCCAATGAGGCCTATCACCGCCACCAGTATCCCTGCGACCATCCTGTAGGAAGATTCGGAAGGGCCGAACTTCCCGCTCTCGCCGGAATACATGAACGATAAGGCGAACAGCAACATGCCGAATATCAGCATGGTCGTCCACAATACTATCATCGATCCGTGGTCTGTTGATGCATAGATCACCAATCCGACGGCCAGCGCGATGAGGAATGCTCCCAGCGTGACGGCCGACAATGTTCTGTTGTTCATTTCTTTCCCTTCCTTGTTTTTATATTATCACCATCTGCGACGGTTCCGTCCTCATGATGCGCTCGGGCACCAGCTTGCCGAACCCGCGGGGGACCTCGATGCGGCCGCCCTTTATATCGCATGGTATGTAAATAAGAGATTTTACGTAAGGGCTGCTGAGTTTAAGCTTGGAATCCTGGCTTGTGCAGACCGCAAGATACTCGGCAGCCAATTTTTTGGCTTCTTTTTCAGTACTGAGAGGAACGACGATCTTCCGCGTCCCGGGAGAGTTCTGAGAGGCCGCCGCCGTAAGCCTGCTGATCCCCTCTCCTCCGCTTATGCTGGTCTCCGTTCCCTTTATTCCAGAGAGTATGCTCTTCTCCGGTCTTATGGAGAATATGTCAGTGAGGGCGCTCCTCGGGTTGCTTAGGCACTGCGGGTCTATTACGAAATCCGCAGGTATGAGCAGGTCCTCCACAACCTCTACGCTCCTCTTTGCCCAGGCGGCGCCGGACTGGAAGCTGTATTTCAGGTCCACTTCCCAGAACGGTATGAGGTATTCTCCCGGGCCGGATATGATAGGCAGAGTGCCGCCGGCCTTTGCGGACAGGACCTTCGAGAGATTGCTGAACACCTCTGCAAGCCTGTCCTTGTTTCCCAGCAGGAACCCCCACTTCCCCGTCTTAGGGTAGCTGAACGCCATTATCTTCTTGACCGTGTTCAGTATCTGCAGGGGGTCCGCGGATATCCCTTTGGTCATGAACCCTGCAAGGTCGGAGAGTATCTTTGCCTGCGTGATCTCCATCTCCACTCCCTGATACATTATTCCCAGAGTGAGGTCGGTGTTTATCGCCGTCTTGACCTTGTTCAACAGCGCATTGCCGTTCTCGAAATAGGAGATGCTTCCCATGCTGTCGCCGTTGAGGAGCTTCTCGCATCCGGTGCATATCCCCGCCAGGGCCTGGAAGCGGTCCGCGGCCGGGCCGTATCCTTTGATCTTCCGGAATGCGGCAGAGGCCTCTTTGAAGTTGTTCGCCATCAGTATGTATCTGCCGGGCTTGTCCTCCTGCAGGAGCTTAGTGTTATTGATCAGCATAGCATAGGCGGATGCCATCTCCTCTGCCGAAGTGACCATGCTCTTTGAGGACTCGTCCACAGCCAGGGCCTCTATGCTCTTGACCTTGGCGTTGAACTCGAATGCCTTGGCGGACGTGTGGGACGGCACGACGCTGTTGTCCGTTGTGAAGGGGAGGGTCATAAGGGGGTTCGACAGCAGCGAGTTTGTGGCGAACCTGTATTCGGAATATTCGGTCTCTATCCTGGGCCTGACATTATTGTTGAATATGTTGAACCTGGCGACGGAGTCCACATTCTCGCTCTGCGCCATAGAGAACCCTCCCGGAATGGTCTTGCTGATCCAGGACTGTATCTGCCCCATCATCTGGTCAAGGTACGCTTTGGCATCCAGCCTCTGCTGGGATGTCCCGCAGCTTGAACACGTTATATACGGGGAGTCGGACTCCAGGGCTTTCTTCTCAAGCGGGGCACCGCAGTACTTGCACCTGAGCATTACCATTTCGTCCAATTGTTTCACCGTCTTGCCATGATGGTCACGCTTCTTATCTCCGCCTGCAGCCTTGCTTCCATGGCCCTCATCTCCTGTATGGCCCTGTCATAATACACCTTTGAGATCTCGTCCGCCCTCCTCGATACAGAGGTGTAACATGCTTTGCACACATACACCGAGCCGAAATCGGAAGGTGCCGACTTCAATACGCTGTCCTCGTCGGCCTTCCGCATGAACGGCGTCACCTCGCTGGACATTGTGAGGAAATGCACTCCTCTCCCGGTGGAAGGCCTGCCGCAGATCCAGCATTTCGCCGATTCCGAATATGCTTTGATGAGGTTCGTGACATCTCTGCCGTCCTCTCCCAGCTGTTTGCGGCAGGCTAAGGAGTTCTGAAGCAGTTCCGCCGCCCTCTTCGGGTCTGCCATGACAGCCGCCGAGGCCAGGCTCTCATATCCCCAGGCCTGCACGTACAAAGCCTCTTTGATGCCGCTGTTGACCTGTATGCCCACTATGCCGCTGATGACTATCGCATCGTTCCCGATCTGGGACTGATATTTCCTGGCGATGTCCAGGAGTTTGTTGCCTTTCTCCTCCAGGTTCCCGGACATCCTCGCCACGGTCACCCGGTCGGCAAGCAGCCTGCACTCCACAGCGACCCTCGCCGGGTCCACCTCGGTCAGTCCGAACTCGAAACCTTCCTTCATGCCTTCGAGGCTGGTTGCAAGCTTTACGAACCTGGCAGGGTTGTTGTTGTCAAGGCAGGCGTCGATCATATCAATGTATACGCGGGCAAGCTGTGCCTCTCTGCCGCCTTTTTCAATGGTTCTCTCAAAATTCTTCCTGGCCTTGGCATATTCCTTCCTTTTGACAAGGTCCACGCCTTGGTTGAACAGTTCATCGCCGGATTTGAAAACACTCAATACCATCTTAACGCCTTTTTCGGAACATAGAGCATAATATAAATGTTCCTTTCGATTTTGTAGCTTGAGAAAGATGACATCAAGCTTGATCATCTAAAATAAAGGGGCCGTTCTTCATACGAAATGCAGTTCCTTACAC
>JAIRUV010000075.1 GCA_031254265.1 Candidatus Methanoplasma sp. | reverse complement strand
GATGCTCTCTCCCGCTCATGCTGCAGAGGAGGAACAAGCAATATTCCCGCCGAAAAACGCGCCGTTCCCCTCGGATCACATCATTTTACAAAAGGTGTCGAAGATGAGAAACGCAGACTCAACATCAAATATGTAAAACGAATATATATTATGCAATGGGCAAGACTTGTATCGGTTGCGGTAAACCTATGGGGGGCATGTTTGGCGCATACGGGGTCAGATTGTTGTATGGAGAGGTATGCCTCACATGCAACAAGAAAGTGAACATGATCCCGAGCTATCAGTTCCTAACTCCAAATCAGATAAAAGACGTAATCAGCGGCAGGGTCAATGCAAGTGACGTCAAGCCGCCAAGCCAGTTCGTGAATCCCGGCGAAGCGCCGGCATCACACAGATCTGGCACCGAGGAGCTCAGAGAGTACAAAGGGCTGCTCGACGACGGAATCATAACGCAGGAGGAGTTCGAGGCACTGAAAAAGCGCATCCTTAATCTTTGAATTTGGCATCGAACACGGACGCAGTTCTGCGTAAGTTTAACATAGCAACGCATGCTTTTAGTGGTATGGCGAATCCAGACGGTCATCCTTCATACGATGATGAGAAGTTCGAGACTGCATTCCAGGCGGCCCTTCAGGCAAAGAAGAAGGATTTCCCCTCATACATAGGAGGGATGAAGGTTGCATCAGGGAATTCTTTTGTTGTAAAAAGCCCCATCGACAGCAGCATCGCCTTCGGGACCTTCCAAGAACCAGAGGAAGGGATAACCGCCCGCGCCGTCGAGGTCGCGGCAAAGGTCCACACAATTTGGTCCGAAACGCCACTGCGGGACAGGGTGGAGTATTTCAAGAATCTGCTTGAAGCCATAAAGGTCCAAAGGTACAGACTGGCGGCAATGGTTCTCCTGAGTTCCGGAATGACAAGACATGAGTCGGTGGCGGAGGTGGACAGGCTCATAGAGGTTATTTCCGCGGAATGCAGAAATGCGAAGGAGGATATGAGAGGAAAGACAGGGGCATGGGGGATAATAACATCCTACAATTCCCCGTTAGCGTCTCCGATGGGTCATGCCGCCGCGGCGATGATCGCCGGGAACACGACAGTGGTTATGCCTTCAAAGTACTGTCCGGTCCCAGTCTATATGATTTATGAGATGATGGAGAACATAGACTTCCCGTCAGGCGTGATGAACCTCATCGTCGACAGGAAAGACAGGACATACGAGCAGCTGGCAAACGACCCCAGGCTCGAGGGCATATTGATATCCGGAACAGCGGAATATCTGGAGGACATGATCTTCCTCCAGGTGGATGATGAGCTGAAGGTCCTGAACGAGCTCAAAGGAATGAACCCCATCATCGTACACAGGCCGGGCGATATCAGTGCGGTTGTGCGGGATATCCTGTCATCGGCATTCTGTTTCAGCGGGCAGAGGCTTTTCTCCACATCCAAGCTGATCGTGACAGCGGAGGACAGCACCCGTCTGGTGAATGCGCTCCTGGAGAAAGCGAAGGAGATGAGGATCGGGGACCCTGCAGACGCAGATGTGTTCTCCGGGCCCTTGATATCCGAAGCGAACGCGAAGAAGTTCGTCAAAGCAACGGACTTGGTCAGGGGCAATATATTGTCCGGGGCAAAGAAGGTGGACAGCGAAACGACCGGGAACGGCTCATATTTCACGCCGGCTATCATCGGCGGCCTCGATGATGACAACGACCTCATGTTCATGGACTCCGGGCTCCCTGTCCTCTGTATAAAGATCGTACAAGACTTCGATTCCGCCTTGGAAGAGCTGGCAGATACAGAATGCGGACTCTCGGCGGGAATAATATCAAAGGATCAGAGATCGATAGACAGGTTCCTTTCCGAAGCGGATGTCGAGTTCAAGTTCGTGAATGAGGGCAGCACCTCGCTGCAGCCGGCCGTATACGCAAGGGCGAAAGAGTTCCTGAAGTGACCTGGACGAGGTCGTGAGACGAACATTTTGCGATTCAAAACCCTCTGATCCTTACTCTTTGGACATATCCCTTGGCGGTCTCCGCCATTCTCACCAGAGCCGGCTTTGGATAAGGTTTTACGTTCATCTTGGGGTCCAAAGTGACCCTCGGGTCGAACTGCTGTATTATCATACTCTTCAGGCCGTCAAGGTCGGAAAGCATCTTCACAAAAGAGTCGTGGGTTATGATCCCCGGAACAACGACAGTACGCACCTCGTATACGATGCCGGAATCCGCAAGTATCCTGAGACTCCTTTTTATGAGCTCGACATCCGTGTCGACCCCTGCCGCTTTGGAATATGACGCATGGTCCAGAGGGGCCATTATGTTAACGCAGACCTTGTCCACCAGTTTTGCTCCCACCAGATCATCCAGGATGTCGGGGTTGCTTCCGTTCGTGTCCAGTTTGATCTTGATCTTGAGCTTCCTGAGGTCCCCGATCAGTTTGTACAGGTCGCCGTTGATAGTGGGCTCCCCTCCGGAAATGACGGCCGCCTCCAGAAAATCCTTGTTCTCTTTTATGTATCTCAGGACAATGGAGGGATCGATCTCCTCATCCGGTCCGCTTATCAGTTCCGGCCTGTTGCAATATGGGCATCTGAAGTTGCACCCGGACAACAATATCATGCAGGCATTCTTCCCCTCCCAGTCCTGGAGGGTCGTTTTGACGAACCCTGCTATCCTCATGTCATCATCCTAGGCGGGATATGTCAACGACCTCGTAGGTACCGTTCTGTTCGGAAAGATAGGAATCGAGCATCTTCCTGAGTCCTTCTATGCTCAGTTTGCTGTTCTTCATGTCCGCAACGACCTCGAGCGACATCACCTGATATGATATCACTATCTTTGAGAAGATGGAGATGATGTTTATCTTCTCCTCTGCGAACGGCCTCAGCGCAACATGTATTGTGCCCGGACAATCCGGTATGTTGATGTTCGCCTTGATGAGCCTGGTGTTCTCTCTGAAGAACACGACAGACACCAGCCAGGAGTACGGATCCACAGTTATCATCACTTCCGTGCCGTCCACATCATTCAGTATGTCCCCGTACTCGACGCTGAAGTCGAAGGATCCGGAACGGAATGTCATAGGGGCGCCGTGG
>JAIRUV010000051.1 GCA_031254265.1 Candidatus Methanoplasma sp. | reverse complement strand
CCGCCAGGTGACGGGTGTCCAGAAGAACTACAGGAAATTGGTCACCAACGGTGCTAACGGCGCTTACTTGGAATGATCTCCCGAATAAAGTACGGAACATCTTCGGAACATATTGAAGTTGTATTACTGGAGAATGAAGAGGTTGTCTCCAGACTCCGACAACCCGCTGACAATGACGTGGCCATCAAGTCATTTGACTATTGGGCTTTCGACGTCTATGCATAAAATTGGACAACTCAAATTACATTTTATGCATATAATCGGACAACAGATACAACGGGATCTGCATATTTTTGCAGTATGGCATCCCTGCCGCCGCCTGTCTGTGAACATCCTGGGTAATGATCGGATAGCGGAGATCAGCTAGTCTCTCTCATTATCTGATCTGCTATGACAAGGCAGGTCATGCTCTCAACCACGATGACGGCTCTCGGCACAATGCACGGGTCGTGCCTTCCCTCGACCTTTACCTTAGCATCTTCCATATTTTCAAGATCGACGGTGTCCTGCTCTTTCCCTATAGAAGGCGTGGGTTTGAAGGCGGCTCGGAACACCATCGGAGCACCGTCGCTCATCCCGCCAAGGACCCCGCCCATGTTGTTCGTGCGCAGTTTTATCCCGTCGTCGTAGTAATAGGGGTCATTGCTTTCCGACCCCCTCATCCCTGCAAGACCGAACCCCTTTCCGAACTCGACCGCTTTGCAGGCAGGGATCGCGAAGACCGCTCTTGCGATCTCAGCATCCAGAGAATCGAACCATGTCCCTCCGAGGCCTATCGGAAGGCCGTCGGCGATGCACTCGATGATGCCTCCGACACTGTCCTCCTCTGCAGAAGCTTTCAGGATCTCATCCCTCATCAGGGAATCCAGATCCTCTGTGACGGCTTTAGTGGGGAATCTCTTCGACTGAGCGGCATCCTCAAAGGTCCGTTCCTCATCATCCCTTATTTTCCCTATCGATCTTGTGAATGCGGCGACGCTTATCCCTCGTTGTAAAATGAATTGTCTGGCTATGCTTCCCGCAACAACCACCGACACGGTAAGTCTCCCGGAGAACTGATTGCCTCCTTTGATCCTGTGGTCGGGGGATTTCACGAGCGCGGGAAGGTCCGCATGCCCCGGACGGGGCGTGCGGTTGAATATGTCGTACTTCGAACTGTCGGTGTTGGTATTCCGGATCCTGTAATGTATCCTTTCCCCTGTTGCTTTCCCGTCCCACATGCCGGATATGAACTCCACATCGTCCGGCTCTGTCCGGGGGGTGCCTATGCCCGCAGAGGGTTTCCTCAGGGCGAGTTCCGTGTTGATAGTATCGATACTTATCTCCGTGCCCTTCGGGATGCCATCCAGGAGGCCCCCTATGTACTCTGAATGACTTTCTCCGTAAAGCGTGTATACCACAGAGCCGCCCATCCTGTACATCATAGCACCTCAGTTCTCATTCCTAACGACCTCATGTGTTCGGGGAATTCAGGATATGAGACCGAACAGCACTCCGCGTTCTCCATGATAACGGCGTTATCACATATTAAAGATGCAACCGCTGCCGCCATCATGATGCGGTGATCCCCTTCGTTATCGACCGTACCGCCGCTCAATCTCTTCTTTCCCTTTATTATGCATCCGTCATCTGTCTCGGACGCATCCGCCCCGATGGCCTTCAGCATACCCACCGTTGTGCGGATGCGGTCGCTCTCTTTGAACCTGAGCTGCGGTGCGCCGCACAGTCTGCTTGTTCCTTCGGCGGTGCTCAGGAGCACCGCCAATATTGGGAACAGATCGGGACATCCTCCGATGTCGATATCCGTTGCTTTGAGACCCATCTTCTTCACGGTCACGGAATCCTTTCCTGTATAAACCGACGCACCCGCGTTCTTCAAGATATCGACGATGACCCTGTCTCCCTGAGGGTCGTCCATCTGCAATCCCATGACTGTGACCTCTCCGCCAAGCGCCCCCGCCACCAGCGGGAAGGCGGCGGAAGAGAAGTCTGCGGGGACAACATAGTCGTATGGGCGGTATCCGGTTCCTCCCTTCACTTTGAAAACGTTGTTCTCTTTACTCACGCCGGCACCGAATAATCTCATGATGTGAGTGGTAACATCAAGGTAAGGTTCGGACACGATCCTTCCCCCGATCGTTATCTCGGAATCATTGGGAAGCATGGGCGAAACGATCAAAAGAGAAGATATGAACTGAGAGCTGACACCGCCGTCGATCGCGACCTTCCCGCCTCTGTTAGACCCCTTTATTTCTACTGGAGGTCTTCCGTTGTCAGAAGAGCACAGGACGCCCATCTGGGTAAGGGCATCCAGCAGCGGTCCCATAGGCCTTTTCCTCAATGATTCATCACCGGTGATCGTCACCTTCTCGCTGAACATGGAGACTATGCCGGAGAGCAGGCGGAGAGTGGTGCCCGAGTTCCCTGCGTTCACGACATCCTTCGGAGCATGGAGGCCCCCTCCCGTTATGAGGACCTCGTCCCCGCTCCTTATGAACGATGTGCCCATGGCCTCCGTCGATCTGAGGGTGGAGATGGTATCGTCGGATATCAGGCAGTTCGAGACCTTGCTACCTCCCTTCGCCATGGCGGACAGGAAGAACGCCCTGTGGGTATGGCTCTTGGACGGCGGGGAACTTACCGACCCTTTCAATTCGCCGCCCTTGAATGCCATCCTCATATCTGTTTCCTTCTTGTTATTGTGGTCTTCAGGCCTATGAGTCCCGACCGTCTGATGAAATCCTCTGTATCTCCTTTTTCAAGCACTATCGCAACGGCGGGGCCGGAGCCGGACACTCCGGCTCCGAGAGCGCCGCTCTCCATCGCTATGTCGGAAATGCTGTTGTCGAGGCCGGAAACGGATGCTATCAGCTTTCCGTTCATGGTCATCGCTTTGAAAGGATCCGTCTTTGCGATCCCTATCAGCTTTTCTATCTCAGAGGATATGCTCTTCAGCCTGTCCAAGGGAAGCCCGGTCTTTCTGATCTTCTCACGAGGGACATAGAGAACAACATCATACTCGTCGATGTCGCCATGGAAAAGTATGGTGTCGCTCCTGTTATCGGTGATCACATGGCCTCCGAGCCCGCATCCGCAGGCGTCATCGAAGGATCCGGTGACGGTCACCTTTGCCATTCTGGCACAGTTGACGCCAAGCCTGATCCTCTCGATGACGTCCATATCTGCTCTTTCGGAATCCAGCACGGACGATACTATCGCGTTGCAGGCGGAGCTCGAACTCTTGAGCCCGCGGGAGATCGGTATATCGGAAGATATTTTGAGACCCCACCCTTTTGGTTCTTCGACGCCTATCTTCTTGTAGGTCTCCGAGACGCAGATCTTTGCCATCTCTTTATCCTCCGAGGGGTCGTTCGATATTCCCACATTCTTCGTGTCACCCGCGAGGGTGAATACCGCAGACGTTCTCAGAGAAACGCCTATCGTAGAACCGATGCCGCACGGCATCGCATTGATCACAGTTATCGCACCGTAAGATGTCCCTTTTCCTATCATTGTAAAGCCCTCCTCATGGGTTTGAACAGGCCCCTTTTCCCTGACCACAGCTCAAGGGATGCGGCACCCTGTGCCGCAAGCATGTCCTCGCCGGAAACTATTCCTGCATTGACATCCCTTGCTTTTGATATCATCGGTGTCACGATCCCGTAGACCATGTCGAACACTGTGTGGTGATGAGTAAGCTGGCACATGTTGACGGGATATTCTCCATCCTCATACATTCCGACGGGGGTGCAGTTGACGACGAGGTCGTACAGCATAAGGGCAACGGAATCCTTCGGCGAGTATTCGCAGCCAAGGTCTTTGCAGAGGGAACGGGACGTTTCCGTATTCCTTCCGGTGACGGTCACGCGGCAGCCCTTTTCCCTCAGAGCGTAAGCGCACGCACGGGCGGCGCCTCCGGAACCCATTATGAGCGCCCTCTTCCCTTTCGGATCAAATCCTGCTGCTTCCATGGCCCTTTCTATTCCGATCACGTCAGTGTTGTATCCTTTAAGGACCCCTTTGTCGTTGAAGATCGTATTGGCCGCGCCGATCGTCTCAACGGTCTTATCAAAACTGTCAAGGTGCCCGAGTATCGCTGATTTATGGGGAATGGTAACGTTAATCCCCCTGATGTCGTAATCCCTGATCACATCCTCAACATGTGCCAGATCATTGGTGTCAAATTTAAGGTAAATGCCTTTGATGCCTGCCGTTCTCATTACGGCGTTGTGCATTTTCGGGGAAAGGGTCTTGTCAAGAGGATGTCCGAGTATGCCGACGATCATAGGATCATCGCCGAGATATGACATCTCCTCAAGGCTCAGCTGACCAGGCGCCGTAGGTTTTCCGACATACGCAAAAGTGAATTCGTTCCCAAGCAGATCCGCTCTGATCCTGGTGATCGTTCCCAGCTCTCCCATGCCGATCAGGACATGCCTCTTCTTTATCGAGCGCGAAGCGTCATACAGACTTTTCAGATCAGAAAGCGAACCGACCTTGAAAGCCCCTTTTGAAATATCTCCTTTCATACTGTTCAAAAGGCCGGCGATCTTTTCCGCAGAGGGTGTCGAATCAAAGTTGTGATGGGAAGATATGACATCGAGGTCAACATTCGGAATCGTATTCTCT
>JAIRUV010000149.1 GCA_031254265.1 Candidatus Methanoplasma sp. | reverse complement strand
TTTTTTCTTAAAAGACTCATATTTATCTATATTCGGGAGCATACTGAACAACATGATGCGCGAACCTGTGTTCCGTGACAGTTTCGAGGTCAGCGTCTGGAGGAGACTGACGTCCGGGAAGGACAGCGCATCAAAGAGCAATGACTTCTACATCAATATGGCGAACAGCGTGATAAAGCGCGAGGGTACCACAAATTCCGCAATACTCTCGTTGCTCATAGAGAAGCTTTTCGAAACACAAAGCAACGGGATGCAGATACTGACAGAACAGCTTGTTTCGAAAAGCAGGCCAAACGACTGCACGCCTGCGTTGACGGCATCCTTTGTTTATGCCGACACCGGCAGGTGGGACAAGGCAGAGGAGATGGTGGAATCCGTCAAACATGCTCAGAACATACCTATGCTCGGATGTGCCAGAGCAAAGATCGCGATAGGGGCGGGCGATCCCTCGAAGGCAAAGAAGGAGCTGATGAGGGCGAGATGCAGCGACCCTGCCTTCCCGATGTTCTACGAACTCATCCAACAGGTGGAGCCCGCGGAAGGCTGGATGTACAGGCAGAACATCGAACTTCTCGCCTCCGGCAGGGAGCCGATACCCTTCGGCGACAACACCGGGACCAATTCGGCCAGGAAACTGTATGAGATATACAGGGACTGGTACCGAGGCAGGAGGGACGAGGCAACGGAGGCTATGATAAAATCCGAGGAGTACCAGAAGAAGAATGCGGAATATGTTCTCGCATCCGCAAGGATGTCGATGGACGAGAGGGACTGGCACTCCGCCCAGATGATGTATACCGCCCTTCTGACAAAAAGCGCAAACTGCGTCTACATCATATGCGAGGCGGCCAAAGCGTTCTATTCCGGAGGGAACTACGAGAAGGCATTGGTTCTATACAGGGACGCGGAGGCCCTGGACCCTGTCTCCCCCGCTACGATGAGGGGGCTGATCCAGACATATTCCGCGCTGGGAATGAAAGCGGAGGCGTCGCAGTGCGTCAAGGAATATCTGGACAGCGAAGGCGCGGACCTCAAGGCATACGTTTCGGGGGCGAAGACGCTGCTCTCCAACTCGTACTACTCTGATGCGGAGTCGGTAGTGGACAGGGTCCTGCTCTCATACCCGGGCGATCCGAGCGCCTTCATACTCAAATCTGAGATAGATTATGAGAGCGGGAACATCAACGCGTCGCTCAGGACGATAATGAACGGCATCGATAAGAATCCAGACAATGCCGATGTGAAGCTCCAGAAGGCGAAGGTGTTGTTCAAGACCGGAAGGACGGACAAAGCGGTCGTCGAGCTGGAAAAGGCCGAGAAAGTGGATCAGAATAACGTCGGGGTCCTGCTTCTGATGATGGAGATCGCCATCTCGAAGAACAAGAACGAGGACATCATGAGGCTGAGCAACAGGGTCCTTGAACTGGATCCCGGCAACATAGACGCAATGAACGCCCTGTCGAGGGCTACTCTTTCAGTTAAAAGGGACGATTCCTACACATCCTACAAGGACATGATGGTGGCCGACAACAGGGCGGAGAACTTCGTGAACATACTGTCATCGATGATCCTCGACGGCAATTACCGCGAAGTGATACAGATGTTCACGGAAAAGGAAAGGGAGTTCGGCAGGAACCCTACGGCGAAGCGTCTGAAAGGGAATGCCGAGTACGCAATGGGCAGATACAAAGAGGCATCCGAGACATTCGCAGCGGCATCCGAGATGAACCCGAAAGACCCCATATTGTGGCACTCGAAAGGCATGTCGGATGAGGCGAGAGGGGATCTGGAACATGCAGAGGAAGCTTACAACAAGGCGGTCCTCCTCAACATGAACGAGCCGGAATACTGGATCTCCCGTTCTTCCGTACAGGAAAAGAAGAAAGATCCGGCAGGCGCGGTGGACTCCCTCAACAGGGCCATCGAGCTCAGGCCCGGCGACGTTTACGCACTGGTGAAGAAGGGGATGATCTTTGCTGAACTCGGGAGGTTGGCCGAAGCGTCGTATTTCATCGATATGGCGGCCATCATCGAGCCTGACAACATCGATGTTCTAAGGATACAGCGCGATGTCAAGGCGGCATACGGCAATATCGGAGAAGCGGAGGCGGCGGCAATGAGGATCATCAGCATGATGCCGTCGGACGAAGAGGGCGTGAGTGCAGCGGTCAGGATACTGATGCTCCGCGACAAATACGATACCGCCGTCGTAACGGTGGAGAAGGCGTTGAAAGCGGCACCCGGTTCCATACCTCTTCTTCTGACCAAGAAAGAGTTACATTCCTCCAAAGGTAACCACAGAGAGGTCATCGATGTCTGCCGCCGTATACTCTCTGTGCAGCCTGACAATGAGATTGTTAGAGGCGATCTCGCCGAAGCATATTCTGCGGTAGGCGATGTCAATGCTGCAAGCCGGCTCTACATTGAGCTTGGCCCGGGAGAGAATGCCGCCGAACAAAAGTATATCGGTGCTCCTAAGATACAAAAACAGAAAGTGCCGGAATCAGTGAAAAGATATGCGGAGAGAGTGCTAAGGCGGGCGTACATATCAAAGCTCACCCTGAGAGACCCGGACCTCACTGCATCACTGGATATCGACGAGGCCGCCACAAAAGCGGTCATGAGCTACCTCTCCGACATCTCGGAATACGGGGACATATCCCCAGGAACGCTGGAGTTCGAGAGGATGGAGAAACTCTCCCTCAGTGCCGTGACAAAGGGGAACTGCACCGGCCTGGAGAGCGATCCGCTGATATCGATACCCTGTGCATATGTCGCAGGCGGCGCAAAGGATGCGGACGAGGCAAAGCTCCTTGTAGCATATGTATACAAAGCGTTGAGTTCCAGAAAGTCGGCGAAAACGCTTGCTCCCGAACTGAAGAAGATAGCGGAGTCGACCAAAAAGGACACACCTATCGAAGATATTATGAAAACATCAAAGATAGGAGTGTATCAGGCCAAACTGGTCAAGGACAGCCTCTGATCAGTACTTTTCCATTTCTGATTTCATGTATTCTCTGAGCAGGCATGTGGCATAGTTGCCTTTTGGAAGCGAGAAACTGACCTCGTAGCCATCGTCAGCAGTGAGGTATGAAAGGTCCGCCACAGGACACAGGATCTCCCTCCTGCTCCCTTTGGAACTGCATTGGGGAAGTTCCGGGATCACGAAGTCCTTTTGGGATATGTTTTCCTCCTCGATCACGGACCTCTCTATCTCACCCATCTCTCCTTCCCCGAACCTGCTTTCCGAACCGAACAGCGATATCGTGACGAACGCTCTTCCGGACCTCACCTGCCTTGTCACAAGGTCGATGTTGTTCGGCGTCGTCGTTACGGGGTTCTCGTGCTGAGGCACCCTGTTCGCATCCAGAGGTATAATCGTATCTCCCATTATCGGCCTGTTCAGAGGAAGGCCCCTTCTCATGCGTTCGCTCAGCATACGGTTGAAAAGATATGACTGGTAAGCGTGTACGAACATCATCTGCAGATTCCTCGGCAGTTTCTCTATCGCACCTTTCCAATCGCCGGGAGAAGAGATGATATGTTCCACCATAATCTTCTCGAAGGACAGGGACTGCGGCATCTTACCGACAAGAGGGGACCAGTCGCTTTCTTTGGACAGGGATGATCTCACGGCCGCAGCGTCATCATCCTCGAACAGCGCAGGGTCGGAGATATAACATCTGACGGCGCCTTCGAGGTCGCCTCTGACGATGAGTTCGCCGACCTTATGCGTTACCGGCCTCACGACCCCGAACCTCTGCACCCCGAAATAGTTCGGGAAGCCGCCCGCATCTTTTACCGAGGAGGAAACGGAGCCGAGGATGCCGGGGATGTCGCTCGCAGGAGCGTCGCATTCCTTCACTCTTATTACGAACGAGTTCCCCACCAGGTCTCCGATCTGTATCCCTCTTTTTGCGGTGTACGCATCCTTGATGACAACATCATCCAATGCGATCCTCTCCATTGAGGTAATAGGGCATTCGAACGACATGAGTTGAGTCGTTACCGCCCGCTTGTCTTTTGTCCCGGCAAAACCGATCCTCTCCCGGGAAATGCCGAGGTTTTTTGACATTATCCTCACGAGACGGTTCGTCTCCCAAGTCCTGCAGGTAC
>JAIRUV010000091.1 GCA_031254265.1 Candidatus Methanoplasma sp. | reverse complement strand
ACTTCAGGGAGATTCTATGCCGACTTCACAATTGAAGATTTTGAGATCTGAGCTATAAGGATCATCTCCGTTTACGAGTGTAAAAACGGCTTGCCTTTATTTGTGAGCAGACCGTTTTTTCGCATTCCGATATTCGGTTATGCGCTTTTCTTAACCTCACGTTCTTCCGATCGGTCGGATGGCCGCCTGCCCTCTTGTCCTCAGACGCTCGGGCAGGCTCTCTTCTCCGCATTCCTTCCTCCGCTGTGCCAAAACCCATCAAAAACCGCCAAAGGGCACTATACGACCAGTATGTGCTCCGCCCCCTGGTCGGCCCGGCCCGGGCGGACCGAGGAGTACGACGCGGTTCAAGTATGGACAAACGCATATGTCGGCGTTCTTCAAGAAAATAATATATCTGCCGAGGGCAATAAAGCGGCATGGCACTTACCAACCACAACAAGACAGCAAAGGCCTGTGATGTCGCCGGTTGCGATAAAGAGGCGGAGAGGTCGATAAGCCTGAAACAATTCTCCAAGTCGTCGCTGAAACTCAAGGATCCGGGGGTCAGGAGCGCGCACATCTGCAAAGAGCATTACAAAGAATTCAAAAAAGAGACCAAGGCAAGCAGAGAGCTTGACAAATTCTATTGAAGAGGAACGATGTTGGAGATCCTGTTCCTGGGCACCGGGGCGAGCATCCCGTCGAGGGATAGGGCGATGCCGTGCGTCGCAGTGAGGCACGGGACCGACATAGTGCTTTTCGACTGCGGGGAAGGGACGCAGCGGCAGATGATGATCTCTCCGTTCTCGTTCATGAAGGTCAAGGGGATATTCATAACGCATATGCACGGCGACCACTTCCTCGGTCTTCCCGGGCTGCTCCAGACCATGGGGCTTTCCGGAAGGAAGGATAAACTTATCGTGTGCGGGCCGGAGGGATTGTCCGCCGGCCTGAATGCCGTCCTGTCAGTATGCGAGGGGCGCACCGATTACGAGATAGAGATATCCGAACTTGCTCCGGGCGATACGAAGGACCTCGGCGGATTTTCCGTATCGGCGTTCAGAACGGACCACAACGTGCCGTCTCTGGGATACAGGCTGTCGGAGAAGGATTCCAGAGGCAGGTTCGACAGGAAGAAGGCGGCTGCGTTGGGTCTCCGGCCCGGTCCGGATTTCGCAAAGCTGCAGGATGGGGAGTCGGTAGGGGATGTGACCCCGGACATGGTCATAGGCCCGCCGAGGCCGGGATGCAGCGTAGTGTACTCAGGGGATACGGCACCATGCAGGGAACTGTCAGATGCAGCGGAAGGGGCGGATGTCCTCATCCACGAGTCGACCTATTCCGGCAAAGAGTCGGCGCTTGCTTCGGAACACAAGCATTCCACTTCCGTACAGGCGGCCGAGACCGCCAAGAGATGCGGCTGCAGAGCGCTGTTCCTGGTCCATGTAAGCAACAGGTACGACGACAGAAGGACTATAGAGGAAGAGGCCAAGACGGTATTCGGCGCGTCGGCGGTGCCAGATGATCTGGATATGTATATGATATCCAAAGACCGGATACGATCTATAGACCAATGATCTGCCTGGACACATACCAGAGAAAGCATGCTGTAAAAGGCGTGTCGGACAGGAGCCGGGCATGTGCGGGCCGCACATGTAATGAGGACATCCTTAACGTTCCTTGAATTAGTTTATTAATAAAGAAATGCTAACGTTTATTCATACACTGGTCAAAAGTGAACCAGGAAGGTAAGAAAATGGCCAAAAAGAACATTCATGTGACAGGCATTGACGAGATACCGCTTCCGAAAAGAAACATTGAGATCGTAGAAAGGAAAGGGATCGGGCATCCAGACAGCGTCGCGGACGCGCTTGCTGAAGAAGTAAGCAGGGCACTCTGCAAGATGTATATCAAAGAGTATGGGCACGTACTCCATCACAACACAGACGAGACCCAGATCGCCGCAGGCGAGGCAGCTCCGAGGTTCGGCGGAGGCGTTATAATAGATCCGTCATACATTCTCTTAGTAGGCCGCACGACCACCCACATCGAAGACGGGAAGAACATGAAGTCCCTTCCCTGCAAACCCACCGCGCTGAAAGCCGCAAAGAATTATCTCAAAAAGACATTCCCCAATCTGGATGCGGACTCCGAGGTCATACTGGACGCAAAACTCGGGATGGGATCGGACGATCTGACGGGAGTATACAAAGCATCCGGCCATCTGGCCAACGATACATCATTCGGTGTCGGGTACGCACCGTATTCGATAACCGACAAGCTTGTCCTCAAGACAGAAGAATTCATAAACGGCAAGCTTAAGAGAAAACTCCCGGAGAGCGGACAGGATGTCAAGGTCATGGCATCCAGGATCGGGGACAAGATAACGATGACCGTAGCATGCGCCATGGTGGACAAATATCTGGAGGATGCGACAGCATACAAGTCTGCGGTGGAGCAACTTTACGGCGCAGTACTGGATAACGCACTGAAGATCGTGGGTTCGCAGAAGACCGGCATCAGCCTTCACGTCAACACCGGGGACGACTATAAGAGGAAGGTATACTACCTCACATGCACCGGGATGTCCCAGGAGATGGGGGACGACGGGTCCGTGGGAAGAGGGAACAGGTGCAACGGCCTGATAACCCCGTACAGGCCCATGTCCATGGAGGCCACGTCCGGAAAGAACCCCATAACCCACATAGGGAAGATATACAACATCATGTCCAAGCTCATAGCTGACGATGTGGCAAAGAGCATCGGAGGGGATGCGGAGATACGTGTAAGACTTCTTTCCCAGATAGGAAAGCCTGTATCGGAACCGCTCACCGCCTCCATCGACATCGTGACGGCTGGAGCGGACGCAGACCCTAAGCTTCCGAAATGGAAAGGTGAGGCGGAAGCGATTGCGGCGGAATGGTTGGATAACTTAGATAAAGTCACAGAGCTTATCATCAGTGGAAAGGTCAGGACATTCTGACACTCCCGACTCAAAGGGGGGTATACGATGAAGATAATGGAAGTTCCACAGTTCGGGCCAATGTTCCGGTTCAATGATGCAAGCATATATTGGGCACTTCATCTCCTGTCTGACGGCAGAAGGATAGGCAGGAAGAAGCTGGCAGAGATGGTCGGCATCGGCGAAGGAAGCATGAGGAGGATCATCGACACTCTGAAGGAGTGGAATTTCATAACTGTTAAGCAGACCGGCATAATCATAACGAAGGCCGGACAGGCATTTCTGGAACAGATACCCCTAAGGGTCGTGAATGTGGACCTTGGCGGATCCACGGTGGGTGAGTTCACACAAAGCGTTCTTGTCCTGGGCGTATCGGACAAGATACACAACGGCATGCAGCAGAGGGATGCCGGCATAAAGGTTGGGGCGACAGGCTGCACGACCGTTGTGGTAAGGGACGGGATCCTCATGATACCTCCGGACTGGAATATCGATGAGAGGAGTCCGGAACTCGCCTGCCTGATCCGTAAGGAGACAGGCATAACACAGAACGATGTGATAATAGTGGGAAGCGCCGACGTAAAGACCCTTGCGATAGAGGCGGCGATAAATGCGGCCTTCGAGCTGATCTGAAACGTACCACCGACCGGTAAAGAAATGAAGCACCTCCTGAGCTACTCTGTATATCAACCTCTTGAAAACCTCCCCGGGAACGGAGCAGGCCTAAAAGACATAGGATGCGACGGAGTGGAGCTGTTCACGTCGTTCGAAAGGGTCCAGCAGATGTACAGGAGCATCTCGCTATCGGTCCATCTTCCCTTTGCCATCAGCTGGTACAGCGTGTGGACCGGGGCGGATGCCGGCGAGTTAGATGAGGAGAACGTTAAGCATATCGTATACGGAAGGAACAGGGACGAGATCGTGGATAATCTGAGGTCCGCGATCGAATATGCGTCCGAGATAGAACCGGCATACGGAGTCCTCCATGCGGGCAGCACGAATCTTGACGAAGTGATGCTGAGGGAACAGACAGGGAACAGCAGGAAGATCCTGAAGGAGTTCTGCGAGATGGTGAACATGACCGTCTCCGGGTTCAGAGGGGGCGAACCGCCTTTCAGACTGGCCTTCGAGAATCTGTGGTGGCCCGGCCTGAGGCTGGTGGAGCCTTGGGAGTACAGGTTCATCGACGATCACATGGAATTCGACAACTGGGGGTTCTGTCTGGACACCGGACACATGATGAACACCCTCCCCGACGCTTATGACGAAAGGGCATGCGTCGAAAGACTGATGGAGATATTCGGCGGATATCCCGACGATATGAAAGAGCGCATAGGCACTGTGCACCTGCATATGAGCACCAGCGCCGAGTACAGGAACACATTCAAGCCCGTGGAGAGGCCTCCCGAGGAAACAATGCAGGAGACGGTCGCAAAGTCGTATCCCCATGTGATGAGGATAGACCAGCACCGGCCGTTCTCAAGCGGCGGATGCAAGCTTCTGGTGGACGAGCTTTCTCCGGATTTTGTCACCCATGAGATGTTGGGGTCGAGGGAGAATGTTATGAAGGACTTCATTCAGCAAAGGTCATTCTTTCCGCGCGACATCTGATCAGCGGAAACTTCCCATCACCGTCCGTCCAATGCTCCAAACACAGAGGGCAAAGCCTGGATGACGGTGTTCCCGACGGCAGGAAGCCCTACGAGCACGGCGCTGATGATCTCGTCACGGGTAGCCCCGTTGGCTCTTGCCGCCTGAACATGGAACGGCAGACCGCTTTCAAGCCGCACCGCCGCAAGCACGGCGATATAAGCGAGTTCCTTTGTCTTCTTGTCCAGGGCGCCGGCCGCATCAAGCCTGCGTACGGCATCCATCCATGCCCCGTGATGCTCGGGGATCTCTTTTGCGAACATCTCGAATGCGTTGCTTACATTCATTTCATTCCTCCTTCAAGACCCATGGTCGAAATAATGCTCCCATGCCGGAAGTTCCCTCAACATGGCCTTGGCCGATCTCTCGGCCACAGACGCGTCCAGGCCCTGTGTCCTGACAATGAACTCGGTCATGCTGGTAAGCTTTTCTGCAAAGGACTGCATCGAGCCGTCCGGCCTCATGCAGTGCCTGCAATAGTCTTTGCTCGTATCTCCCATAGCGAATTCGGACCGTGAGGTCATTGGCATTCCGCATGCTATACATTTCTTCATGATCGTTCCTCTTTTCAGTTTCTTATAAGCTCCATATAACTGTTAACAAGCTCATCCCTGCGGCTGTTCAGCACAGACCGGCCGGGAGCAAACAGCTCACTGTTCAGCAGATAATAATGCAGCAGGGCCATCCAGATGTTGAACAGCATATGGAGCGGAATGGGTTTGACCGCGTATCTTCCGGCACAGTTCGCGATGACATTCCCGAAATGGTGGGAGGCGATGGACTGCACAGCGATCAGAGATGTCGTCGCGGCCGGAGGCAGGGATGACAGTTCCGTGATGATATTCTTGTAAAGATGTTCGTATTTTGTCAGAATATCGATGTGCGTGTACAGGAAGTTCTTCAGGTCGTCCTCTGTCTCCGAAAGCTCGTGCAGCTTATCTCCAAGCTCAGAGGCGAACCGCTCGAGTGTACGTTGCAACATGTCCTCCCGCGTCGGGAAATGGACAAATACCGTGCCGTGCGCCAACCTCGCCTCCTGTGCGATGACATTTGTAGATGCGGAGAAACCATGTTCGGCATACACTGCCAAGGCGGTGTTCAGTATGTGTTCCCTCGTCGCTGTCTTTTGGAGCTGCCGTTTACCTGATACTTTATTCATGACTCTATACTCAATGAGTATATACTCATTATATATGCTTTTTGTTGCCGCTGGATACTATGCTAGAACATCGGCACCGTGAACGCTCACGCCAGACCTGCACATTTCATCTGGGCGGGAACTCTCGTGATTTGATACGCGCGGTAACGAATCTATAAATAATACTTCAATAATGGACTGCCAGAGGAATAATAATGGCACGTTTCAAAGAGGCTGAGCACAGGCTCCTTGAGAAATCCGTATGCATGAACTGCTATGCGACGAATCCTAAAAAGGCAGAGAAATGCCGCAAATGCGGATACAGCAACTTAAGGCCCAAAGCCAAAGAAAGTAGGAAACAGTGATACGGTTCCCGTGTCTGGCCTGCACTGGATCGGCTGCAGGCCCTCGTTCATTTGTTTAATATAGTTCAAGGGCGGTCTAGGTACTGTCCTTCTTTTTAGGAGTAGTAAGAATGAGAATTCTGATCGTGGATGACAACATTGCCTTACAAGAGGTTCTGACCGAGGTCATCTCCGATGCTGGTCATTCTGTGCGTAACGCGATGTCGACAGACGGAGCGCTGTCCATAATAGAGTCATTCCGCCCGGACACCATAGTTCTGGATGCGGATATGCAGGACGGACGCGGACTCATGCTTTTGGACAGGATGCAGAGCAACGAACCGCCCATCGAGACCCCTGTTGTCGTAATAAGGAGTTGGAACAGACAGATACCTCAGGACAGTCCAGTGGTCAGAGCATGCATCAAAAAGCCCTTCACCGTGCAGGATGTTCTGGAAAGCATAGAGAACGCACATGCGGCAGAACCCGGTCCGAGGGAGACACCTGCCGCGGCGGCAGTGGAGCGGGCCGAGGCCGACCAGGATATGCCGAGAGATGCCCTGGCGCAGAAAAAGGTATTGTACGGAAAATCATACATCATGTTCAGAAGCGGGCCGGAGGAGATCTATGAGATGATCTCGATGTTCAGCGACGAGGGATGCGATGTTCTGTTGGTGACCGCCCGTAAGAAGAAGGCCGCGGCAAAGAGATTCGGCAACAATGTAACGGTCATGTCTATGATGGTCAGGACGTTCGGGGGGATCTTCAACATCTACGGACTCGGCACGATGATCGACGAAATAGAGAATTTCATCGAGGACAACGATAAACCGGTCGTCGCATTCGACGATCTGGGCCAGATCATAAACAGGAACGGCATGAATTCGACGCTCACGGCGATACACCATCTCGTTACAAAAAAATACGGAAAGGACATGACGTTCCTTGTTTCAGTGGACCCGAAAGGATTCACGAACAAAGACAAAGAGATTTTACTCAATCATATGATATACCATGACCCAACTGGTGTTTAAGCATGAAGATCGAAAAAGTATGGGCGAGAGAGGTTCTGGATTCCCGAGGGAATCCGACAGTGGAGGCGGAACTCACTGTAGGCGGGAAAAAGATAACGGCAATAGCTCCTTCGGGAGCATCTACAGGTACCTGGGAGGCCCATGAACTCAGGGACGGAGGGGACAGATACGGGGGAAAAGGTGTCCTGAATGCCGTCGAGAACATAAAGAAAGAGATAGCCGGAACACTGGTTGGAATGGATCCGTCAGACCAAAGGAACATCGACTATGCCCTTATCGACCTGGACGGCACAGACAACAAGACAAGATTGGGAGGGAATGCGATCGTGGCCGTTTCTCTGGCGGCGGTCAAAGCCGGCGCTTATGCGCAGGGAATGGAGGTGTATGAGCACGTCGGGAACGACCATATTACACTCCCGGTCCCCATGTTCAACATAATCAACGGAGGAAAACATGCTGGAGGAGACCTCAAGGTACAGGAATGCATGATAATCCCCGCAGGCGCCGGGTCGTTCTCGGATTGTCTCAGGATGTCGTCCGAGATATACATGGAACTGAAAAAAATACTGAAAGATAGATACGGCGCAGGCGCTGTCAACATAGGCGACGAAGGCGGCTTCGCACCTCCGGTGGGAACAGTGGAAGAGGCACTGGACACGATAATGACAGCGATATCGAAATCCGGATACTCGCCGGGTGACGAGGTCTTCCTGGCGATAGATGCCGCATCCTCCGAATTCTATTCCGACGGAATATATGAGGTGGACGGTATGAAACTCACCCCTGAAGAGCTGGCAGACCACTACGCGTCCCTGGCCGACAGATTCCCTCTGATAAGCATAGAGGACCCTTTCTACGAGGATGACTTCGACACCACTGCCCAACTGACATCAATGATCGGCAAAAAGGTACAAATCGTGGGTGACGACCTGTTCGTGACGAACACCAAACGCCTGTGCAAAGGGATAGAGATGGGTGCCGCCAATGCATTGCTCCTGAAGGTCAACCAGATAGGCACGATAACCGAATCCTCTGACGCAGCACATATGAGCTTTGACAACGGATACGGAGTTGTGGTCTCCCACAGATCGGGAGAGTCCGAGGACACAACGATTGCGGACCTCTCTGTCGGATGGGGGGCAGGGGAGATAAAGACTGGAGCGCCTGCAAGAGGGGAGCGCACCGCGAAATACAACAGGCTCCTGAGGATAGAGGAGGAGCTCGGCGCAAAAGCAGTCTTCCCAGGAAAAAAAGTATTCAGGTCGTGATAGTCTGGAAAAGCTTTTCATTGCAGACGAGAAGGATGTGCGCAACGGATACACAATGGACATCTATTTTGAACGCACAAAGAG
>JAIRUV010000068.1 GCA_031254265.1 Candidatus Methanoplasma sp. | reverse complement strand
CCGCCCAATGCTGGCACCGAACCTGTACTATGTGATGAGGAAGCTCAGGGAACACACCGATGGCCCGGTGAAGATATTCGAGATCGGCTCTTGTTTCAGGAAAGAGTCGCACAGCAATGCGCATCTTGAGGAGTTCACGATGCTGAACCTGGTCGAACTGGGTCCTGACCGGGATGCGACAGAGGCTCTGAAGGAATACATCGGCGATGTAATGGGCGTCACAGGATTGGATTATACCCTGTCGAGAGAAGAGTCCGACGTTTACAAGGAAACACTTGACGTGATCATCGACGGCACAGAGGTCTCGTCCGGAGCGGTGGGCCCGCACACACTCGACCATGCCCACGACATCCACGAGCCGTGGTCAGGTGTCGGGTTCGGTCTCGAAAGGCTCTTAATGCTTATGAACAATAAAGGCAGCGTTAGGAAGACAGGCAGAAGCCTGAGCTATCTGAACGGTGCGAAGATAAATTGATGGCGATACAGTGAGCATAACCGAGATAACAGAAAAAGCGAAAGACAGTAAGGAGATCAACAGAGAAGAGGTGCTGGAACTACTCTCGGTAAAAGACGAAAGCGATGTATCCGATCTTTTTTCAGCGGCTAGCGACGTAAGGGACAGGGTATTCGGGAAAAAGGTCTTCATCTACGGATTCGTTTACTTTTCCACTCACTGCAGGAACAACTGCGCGTTCTGCTATTACAGGAGGACGAACGAACTTCCTCGCTACAGGAAGAAGGCGGACGAGGTCCTTATGCTGTCCGGGAGCCTCAGAGATGCCGGCATAAATCTGGTGGACCTCACCATGGGAGAGGATCCGGTCATGCGCGCAAATGACTACAGCGAACTGCTGGATATAATCAGAAGGGTCAAGAACGAAATAGATATCTCGGTGATGGCCTCGCCCGGAGCGGTTCCTGAAGCATCCTTCAAAAAGTTCACAGATGCCGGGACAGATTGGTTTGCATGCTATCAGGAAACGTATAATCGGGAACTATTCTCCAGGCTCAGACTGGAACAGGATTTCGATGAAAGGCTGAACCAAAAGATATGGGCAAAAAAAGCAGGGCTTCTCACAGAGGATGGCATAATGGTCGGTCTGGGAGAGACGCTTGCCGACAGAGCAGATTCAATAATAAAAATGGGGTCGCTTGGATGTCAGCAGATACGCGCTATGACCTTCGTTCCGCAAAAAGGAACGCCTATGGAACGCATAAGGCCCACCGAGCCCATCGATGAGCTTATCTCGATAGCGGTGATGCGTCTTCTGTATCCGGACAAGCTCATACCAGCTTCCCTGGATGTGGAAGGCATAGCGGGCCTCAAGACGAGACTGGATGCCGGCGCAAACGTGATAACCTCCATAGTTCCGCCCAACGAGGATCTGGCGGGGGTCGCACAACACGAACTTGACATAGAAAACGGCCGCAGGTCCGTGGCGCACGTCATGCATATGCTGGACGAGATGGGGAAAAAGGCCGCTACAAAAACGGAATATGAAAGCCTTCTCAAGAAGCTGAAAGAAGAGAACAGGTGACAGCGTGAAGATCGGCATAGTCGGAGGGGCCCTTCAGGGGATGGAGGCAGTATTCCTTTCAAACAAAGCAGGATTCGAAACATTCGTGATAGACCGGAGAGGATCCGCCCCGGCGCTGCAGCTTTCCGATTCGTATGAGGTGCTGGACGTTGTCAGGGACGCTGAGACGGCGGAAAGGTCCCTGGGGGATTGCGACGCTGTCATCCCAGCATGCGAAGAGATGGATGCCCTGAACGCGTTGGATAAGATGATGAAAGGTAAGGAGATACCATTCCTTTTCGATATAGATTCATACAAAATATCATCCTCCAAAGAACTATCCAACAGGATAATGGCCGAATTCGACGTTCCGATGCCGGAACCTTGGCCGGCGTGCGGGTTCCCGGCGATCGTCAAGCCTTCGTCCCAAAGCGGCAGTATAGGGGTGTCTGCCGTCGAAAACGGTGAAGAGATGTCTGCAGCATTGAGAAAGGTCGAAGACCTCGGCGACACTCCGGTGATACAAGAATTCGTGTCGGGCAAAAGCGTGTCAATTGAGGTCATAGGCAACGGTGACTCGGCCGTTCCGTACTGCACAACAGAGGTGATCCTCGATTCCAACTACGACTGCAAAATGGTTCTGTGCGAGCCTGACATCCTGCCGGAAAAGGATGACGAAATGTTCTCGGACATAGGGAAAAGGGTCGCGGAAGGCATAGGCCTGAAAGGACTCATGGATGTGGAGGCCATTTATACGAAGAAAGGCCTGAGAGTGCTGGAGATCGACGCACGCATTCCGAGCCAGACCCCTGCTGCGGTATGGGCCGCCACCGACATCAACCTGCTGGAGGAGTTCGTCCTCTCGGCGATGGGGAGGACCAGTGGAAGGAATAGCAGGAACGAATGTTCGGCATACGAGCATTACATAGTGGAGAATGATGATCTCATCACATGCGGCGAGAAGGAGTTCGGCAGGATAAGAGAACCAAGATTCGAAACGAGGTTCTTCGGACACTGTGAGGCAATAACCGACTATTCTCCGGAAAAGGACTTGTGGAGGGCGACTGTGATCACCAAAGGGAAGACATCTGCCGAAGTCCTGAGTAACAGGAAAGTTTTCATAAAGAATGTCATGGAAGAGTGCGGACTTTACGGATACATTGACAGGTCACCGAAGTGGGTATGATGACAAGGCTCACAGACGACATAGTGGAAAAGATAATAGGGTCCCTTGACGGAAAGAATGAGGCGCTGATATCCCAGACGGGGATGGGCATATTGGATCTGGCATATGATGCCGTCGGCATCGCTCCGGATAAGATCGACCTCCGCGGCGTAAAGGTCGCCGCTGTGCCCGTCACATCCGGTCTTGGCGTTATAAAGAAATTCTCGGAGTCCGTTGCGGAGATAGTCAGAAAACTGGGAATGGAAGCATTTGTAACAGAGTCGGCAGATGTAACGGGGCTTGCCGAGGCGCTTTCTGCCGGAGCGGATATAGTGTTCATGGCCGACGATATAAAATTCATAGCATTGAACATCAGGGCAGGGAGGTTCTCCAACAACTCCTTCGCTACCGCTGCCGGTTATGTTTCTGCACTGAAGGGGGCCGCTGAAGGACTGGCAGGAAAAGACGTACTAGTTCTGGGCGCTGGAAGGGTGGGGAGCATAGCTGCCGAACTGATGGCGGGAATGGGGGCCTGCGTCACTGTCTACGACATCGACGAGAAGAAAGTGAAAGACCTTTCCGATAAGACTGATATCAAAAGGGCGGAGGATGCCGGAGCGGCACTGTCCGCACACACTCTGGTGTTGAACGCATCCCCGGCGGCGATCGACGGGAGATGCGTGAAGGAAGGGACAATATTCTCATCTCCCGGACTGCCGTTCCCGTTCGACGGACTGGGGATGAAAAAGGCCAGAATGATAATCCACGATCCGCTGGATATCGGGGTTGCGGTAATGGCGGTTCAGAGTGCGTCATTCTCCAGGCGTCCCTGAAGCGGGCTTTGCGGTGCCATTTCCCGGCTGTCAGCGGTCGGCATGAAACGCATCATCCTCGCCTTCCGAGGAAGGAACAAGGTCCGGCGGATTCTTCGAGAGGATGTAGCTCTTTATGATCCCGTTCTTGAACCCTTTGTAATAAGTGTTCACATACACGAATGAGGTTATTATCGAGATAAGGGCCATGAAAGCAACATAACCCAGATACGTCTGGGCGATCCTTGAGAAGTCCATTCCAAGGTAGAGGGAGAGGGTCAGGAGCATCATGAAGAACGTGATCGTGAAGAATCCTTGATACAGCCTTCCTCTCATACCCTTCCAAAGATAGAAGTCGCGGGGGGCGGCGGAAGTTATCTTCGCACCTATCGACCTTACTATGCTCCAAGGGATCACAAGCGGGGAAATGAACAGCGACAGCAGCATTCCTATGAGGATCATGTCGGAAAAAGGAACTATCTGAAGGAACAGCGGGTTAATGAAAAAGTATGAACAGATGACAATACCCAGCACGAACAGGCTGAATGCAGTGTCCCTGAAAAGTTTTGTGTTGAACCTCCCGTCATCGGTATCTGGCTCGAATTCGACGCTTTGTATATCTATTATATCAGGTATCTGGAATAGCCATCCAGGAATGCGGCTCCTTCTTTTTTCGGCAGGGTATTCCAATGCCCTCAGAACCCTGTAGAAATATGTTCTGAAGTATCCGACTATGACAGAGACCACACCGTATGCTACGAAGAATATCATCAGAGAAATGGAATATATGCTTATCAGAAGGGATGCGAGCTCTGTGTTCGACCCGAAGACATTGAAATAATCTATGATGAATCTGTTGAGTTCTGTGTCCGCTCCCATAAGATACAGGATGACCCCAGCCAGTGCGGGGATCACTAACACGACCGGAACAACATATTTCCCGGATATCACGCCCCTGTCCGAAAGGAACACACATGCTAACCCAAGCACTGTGAATCCCAGCGCGAATCCCAGACAGATCCCGAAGAGCATCCCGGTGAAGGAATAGTTATCAAGATAGAGGATCAAAGCGGCACAGATGATCACGCACGCAACCACGAAATAAGGAAATATCTGCGTTATGAGCCTGTCAAGTCTGTCGTGCTTCGTATCCTCGTCAAGATTGATGACCGTCCTCAGATATGTCATAGGCTTCTGGACCCTGTCCCTTATCCTCTCGGGTGCATCAGTCATGGGCGTCTGTACGTTTTTCCAGATATAATAATCTTCGATAATTATATTATAATCAAAACAATGTAGAGCCATGGAACAGAAAGGAGGTCTGAAGAACAGAGGGTATTCTCACGCCGATGTCGATGAAAGACGTAAGGCGGTGGAAGAGTTTACCCGCACCAACCTAGAAAGTATCTCTAAATTCTGTTTTGATTCAGAGAAGGCTTCCAAGAACATCGAGAACATGATCGGGGCGATACAGATACCCTTAGGGTATGCCGGCCCCGTTCTCATAAGAGGGGACAGTGCCAAAGGAGAATTCCTCATTCCGCTGGCGACAACAGAAGGTGCGCTTGTCGCATCCATATCTCGGGGGATGTCGGTCATCAACGAAGGCGGCGGTGCGAGGGTAAAGGTCTTCCAGGACGGCATGACGAGAGCGCCGGTGTTCAAAACTAACGGGATCGACCACTGTGTGCAGGTCATGGAATGGATAGATCGGAACATAGAACTCCTCTCTTCGGTCGTAGATACCACGACGAACCACGGAAAACTCATCTCCGTCGAGTCGTTCCCTGCAGGGAGGAATCTTTTCATACGCTTCACCTATGGGACCGGGGATGCCATGGGAATGAACATGGCCACCATCGCTACGGAAGCCGTCTGCAAGAGAATAGAGGAACACACCGGTGCCGTGATGGTGTCAGTGTCAGGGAACATGTGCAGCGACAAGAAACCTGCCGCGATAAACATGATAAAAGGCAGAGGGAAGAGCGTCATAGCCGAAGCGCTCATTCCCAAAGAGATAGCGGAAAGGCGGCTTCATGCATCTGTAGACTCCATCGTGGAGACAAGCGTAAGGAAGAACCTGATCGGGAGTTCTATGTCGGTCACGCTCGGAGCCAACGCCCATGCGGCCAACATGGTCGCCGCATTATACATCGCAACTGGCCAGGACCCGGCGCAGGTGGTAAGCGGGAGCATGACCACCACCATGTGCGAGAATGTGGAAGGGGACCTGTACATCTCTGTCAGAATGCCTTCCGTCGAGGTCGGAACGGTAGGCGGGGGCACGAGCCTTCCCGCTCAGTCCGAAGCCTTGTCTATAATGGGATGTCTGGGGAACGAAAAGGCCAGGAAATTCGCAGAGATAGTGGCGGTCACAGTCCTTGCGGGAGAATTGTCGACGATATCAGCACAGGCAGCAGGCCACCTCGGAAAGGCCCACAAGGAACTCGGACGCTGATAGGATGCCGGTCATCAATTTCAGGTACAGCGATCTCTGCAATCTTCTGGGAAAAGAGGTTCCGCAGGAGACATTGGTCGAAAGGATACCTCTGATCGGTGCTGATATGCACCAGACCGGCGGCGGTGCCGATGAGATGTCAGTGGAGTTCTTCCCGGACAGGCCGGACCTGTTCTCTGTCGAAGGTCTCGCCAGAGCCCTCCGTGCCTTCCTCAATATCGAACCCGGACTGAAAAGATATGTTTCAGAGGATTCGGATATCGTCGCAGCGGTGGAAGACCCAGTACGTGATGTCAGACCGTATTTCTCATGCGCGGTCGTCAAAGGCCTTGTTGTGACCGACGATATGATAAGATCGCTGATGGAGCTTCAGGAAAAGCTCCATATGACCATCGGAAGGAAGAGAAGCAAGGTCGCCATCGGCGTCCACGATCTGGATAAGGTAAAACCTCCGTTCAGATATACTGCGGTAAGGCCGCATGAAGCATCATTCATTCCGTTGAACAGCACAGAAAAGATGGACCTGAGCGAGATATTGAAGGTCCATGACAAAGGCAGGGAATACGCACACCTTCTGAAAGATAAAGAAAAGTATCCTGTTATCTTCGATAAGGACGGCGATGTCCTGTCCTTCCCGCCTATCATAAACGGCATTCTGACAGCTGTGACAACGAATACGAAGAACATTTTCGTTGATGTCACCGGCAATGACAGGAAAGCCGTGAAGGGTGCCTTGGACATTGTCACGACCGCGCTGGCTGAACGGGGCGGCAGTATACAAAGGG
>JAIRUV010000039.1 GCA_031254265.1 Candidatus Methanoplasma sp. | reverse complement strand
CTCAGGGAGCTGGAGGAAGAGCTGTTCGTCAGACTGAACAGCAGCGGCCTGGGCCCGATGGGGCTGGGAGGTTCTACAACTGCTCTCAGAGTGAAGATAAAGACCGCATATTGCCACACCGCAAGCCTTCCGGTGGCGGTGAACATCGGGTGCTGGGCGACAAGAAGGGCGGCCGCACGCATAACGGATACAAGAGTGGAGTACAGCCAGGGAGCGGAACTCTGATGGAACTGAGAACGCCTCTTTCCGAGAAGACGGTCAGAGGACTGAAGCTCGAGGATACTGTGTATCTTACGGGCAGGATGATAACCGGAAGGGACGGTATGCACATGCGGGCGATAGAGTACTCCCGTCTCGGCAAGACCGTCCCGGAAGAGATAGAGGGATCGGCGATATTCCACTGCGGCCCCGTCATGGTCAGCGACGGCAGAGGATGGAAGGCGGTGGCCGCCGGCCCCACCACCAGCGCAAGGATGGATCAGCTGGAACCGGAGATGATAAGGAGGTTCAGGGTCCGGGCGGTGATCGGGAAGGGAGGGATGTCCAAAGAGGTCGGAGAGGCAATGCGGGATACAGGCTGCGTCTATCTTGCCGCCGTAGGCGGTACTGCGGTATCGCTTGCGGAATCCATCGCCGAGGTATGCGGAGTGGAATGGTCCGACCTCGGCATGGCGGAGGCGATGTGGAAAATAAGAACAGAAAGGATGGGCCCGCTGACCGTCGCAATGGATTCGGAGGGCAACAGCCTTTATGAGAACGTAAGGTCGAGGATGGTCAGGGTCATCTGATCTCTTCGTCCTCTTCTATATTCTCTTCGAATATCTCTAGCCGGCGGGGGCCGTTCATGCGCTTGCTCATCATCCACGCGGCGACCGCCAGTATGATGCTGATGATCACTCCCACCAGCATCAGGATATGGGCCGTATCCATTCCGAGGTATTTTTGCAGCTCAGCTTTCTCCAAGCTTATGTTCACTGTCGATGCGATCCCCGTCACATTCACTGATACATCCTCGCTCGGATTGAAGCCTTGGCAGCTGACCGTAAGGACGTACGTCCCGACCGGACATCTGATCTCGTAGAACCCGTCGCTGTTCGTATGCGTCGTATAGACTCCTTCCCCGCCGGTATGAGTGAGGGATACGGTCGCATTCTTTATGCGCCCCCCCTCGAAGGAGACCACTCCCCTCACATCTCCGTTTGATGAGGACATCAGCGCGCACTGCATGCCGCTCACCGGGGACGTGATCGTGTATGTGCGGGTCGCACTGTTGTATTGGGCTGTCGAAAGCTCAAGGGTCAGCGTGCCGTCCGGCTGCAGCGTCGTGTTCGGACAGGTCGATATACCGTATCCGAAGATCGTGAAGGAGATGGTGAGATTGACGTTGTTGACTATGCCGACGCGGAAGAACCCGTTCGAGTCGGTACTGCTCTGGAAGGTCTGTCCCTGACCGTCGGTTATGGCAACGATCACTCCTTCCATGGGTATCTTTCCGGAGCCGCCCGATGAAGCAACATATCCTTCGACATAATAACTCGGTGATGCGACAACGACAGGGTCAACACCGTCTGATGCCGGAGAAGCCAATGACATCGCCGGTACCAGCAGGACGAGGGCGATGATTGCCAACAGGAGTTTGTTTCTCATCGCATTTCAATATGGTTTCAACTTTAATATCTTTCGCAGTGTGGCATAGTTAAAACCTGAAATACACAGGGATGTATTGGAAATCAGTACATACAGAAATCATGCGTGTTTATACCGATAATCTAAATATCATCACATTCTAATCCTCAAGAATTTAAGGTGAAATGTTGGAAAGGGCCAATAGAACATATTCCATGGAAGAAGTGATGGACCTGATGGAGCCGCTCATAGCGGCATGGTTCAATGAAAGATTCGACGTACTCACGGAGCCGCAGGCTAAAGCGATTCCGATCATACATCAGAGGAAGAATGTCTTGGTATCGTCGCCCACAGGCTCAGGCAAGACCCTGACCGCTTTCACAAGCATCATCAACGAACTCACAAAATACGCGTCTGAGGGAAAGCTCGAGGAAAGGATATACTGCATCTACATCTCTCCGCTCAAAGCGCTCGCAAACGATGTGAACAGGAATCTCAACACTCCTCTCGCGGAGATGAGGGAGGTCGCCGCCGCCCGCGGCATGAACATACCCGAGATAAAGGTGGCTGTGAGGTCCGGCGACACGCCGCAGAGCGAGCGTCAGAAGATGGTGAGGCACCCGCCGCACATCCTTATCACAACGCCAGAGTCGCTCGCGCTGATCCTGGCCGCGCCCAAGTTCAAAGAGAATCTCAGGAATGTGGAATGGCTGATCCTCGACGAGATACACGATATATGCGACTCGAAGAGGGGCGCCTTCCTGTCCCTGACCCTGGAGCGCCTGAAGGAACACTGCGAGACGGATTTCACCCGAATAGGGCTGTCCGCGACGCTTGCACCGATCGAAGAGATAGCCAATTATCTGGTCGGCTACGGCCCCGACGGAAAGCCCAGGGACGTCACTCTCATAGAGGCGGACTCGAAAAAAGAACTGGACCTCAAGGTCATATGTCCGACGGACGACATGACGGCCCTGTCCTCCGATATCGTTAACTCCATGATGTACGACAGCCTGAAGGAGCTGGTGGACCAGCATGAGACCACGCTGATATTCACGAACACCAGATCAGGTGCGGAAAGCGTCGTCTACAAACTGAAGGAAAGGGGGCTTGAAAGCGTGGAGGTCCACCACAGCTCCCTCGGCAGGGACACCAGGCTGGATGTGGAGGAGCGCCTGAAAAGGGGAGAGATCAAATGCGTGGTGTCTTCTACATCGCTCGAACTCGGCATCGACATCGGCTCTGTGGATCTGGTTTGCCAGATCGGATCGCCGAAGTCCGTTGCGAAGGGGCTGCAGAGGATAGGCAGGAGCGGGCACAGCTTCGGCAGGGTGGCAAAGGGGAGGCTTATAGTCTTTGACCCGGACGACCTGGTGGAATGTGCGGTGATGTGCCGTGCCGCCCACAGAGGGGACATCGACAGGGTCGGTATCCCGGAGAACTGTCTGGATGTTCTTTCGCAGGCGGTAGTGGGGATGAGCCTGGACCAGAGATGGGATGCGGACGCGGCATATGAGCTTGTAAGAGGCTCCTACTGTTACAGGAACCTCCGCAAAAGCAACTTCATCAACGTCCTGAGATATCTGGGGAGCAAGGACGAGCACGAAGGGGTGTACTCGAAGATATGGTACGACGAGGAAGAGGGACAATTCGGAAGGAAGAAAGGTGCCAGGATGATCTATCTGATGAACATCGGCACGATCCCGGAGGAGGCCAACTACAGGGTCGTGACCAACCACGGCACCACCGCCGGAGAGCTTTCCGAGAAGTTCGTCGAAAGGCTTGCACCCAGGGATGTCTTCGTACTCGGCGGCAGGTCCCTCGAGTTCGTCAGGTCCAAAGGGATGGTCGCGCATGTCAAAGAGGCCACAGGGAGGAAGCCGACCGTTCCGTCATGGGCGGGAGAGATGCTTCCGAGGAGCTTCGACCTTTCGATGGATGTCGCTGTGTTCAGAAAGGAGATGTCCCAACACATCGACAATGAACCGGAGGACCTGATAACGAAGCTCAGCCTCGAGCTGGACATCGACGAGGGATCGGCGAGAAGCCTGATATCCTATTTCAAAGAACAGAAGGCGGTGACCGGCAGCATCCCGGACATCGACAGACTTGCGATAGAAGAGTACATAGATCCGTCCGGGAATCAGAAGATAATATTCCATTTTCCCTTCGGAAGGAGGGTCAACGACGCATTGTCGAGAGGATACGCCTACAGGCTGTCGAACATAATCGGTTCGAATGTCTCCGTCACCATGTCGGACGACAATTTCATGATAGGCACTCCGAGGAAGGTCGATATAGCGCAGATCCCGGGACTGCTCACATCCAGGGAGCTGGACCCCATACTCAGGAAAGCGATAAAGGACTCTGAGATATTCAAGCTCAGGTTCAGACACACTGCGGCGCGCAGCTTCATGATACTGAGGAACTACCTCGGCCGCCCCATATCGGTGAACAGGCAGCAGGTCAGATCCTCGTACCTCCTGGATATGCTGGGCAACATGGAGAATGTTCCGGTCATCGAAGAAACCTACCGAGAGGTCCTGGAAGACGACATGGACATAAAGAACGCGGCAGAGGTCCTGGGTATGATAGAGAACGGGAAGATGGGGGTCGAACTTTTCCCGTTCAGCGGCACTCCTTCTCCGTTCGCCCACTCCATCATACTGTCCGGATTCTCCGACATCGTCCTCATGGAGGACAGATCGGAACTGCTGAAGGAACTTCACCGGAAGGTGCTGCACAGGGCCCTGGGGGACTCTGTCAAAGAATTCGAGTTCGAGGAGGACCATGTCATCCCGTACTTCAGGCAGAAGATAGGGCGTGTGGCGTCAAAGAGCGACATAGTCCCGCTGCCCATGAGGACCGGCCCGCTCCAGGCCATAAGGGAAAGGGGCCGCAACATCTACGCATACTGCGACGAGGACAAGAAAGTGGTGGACGAGTGGGTAAGGGGGCTGTTGAAGGAAGGAGCAATAGGGACCGTGTTCCTGGATGAACCGCACATCATGGTGAAAAGCGAGGTCCCGATATACGCCTCAGCGACGGCAAAGGAGCGCGACCTGAACGACATCGATGTAAAGGTCCTTGAGCAGGTGAGGGAAAGGACCGCCCTCAGCGACATCACCGCCGCACTTGAGATAAGCGAGGACGTGACCTTCAGGTCCATGAGGAAGCTCGAGTCCATGTACCTGGTCACAAGGTCGGACATCACCGCGAACAACAAATGGTATTTCTCGAGGGCCGAGTACCCCAAACTGGACAAGAACAAATGCATGGACGAGATAGTCTTCAGGCATCTGGACTGTTTTGCCCCCTCCACTGTTCCGGAGGTCGCGTTCTCCCTGTCCATAACAGACAAGGAGGCCCAGGCCGCCCTGGACTCGCTGGTCAACAGCGAAGAGGCGGTAAAGGGGCAGTTCCTGATCTCCCAGAGCCCGCAGTACATGAAGATGCTTGACCGCATGAGGCTCAGGGCAGGCAAGGAGAACGTGTTCGATTTCGACACGGTCGAGGAATACAGAAGGACCAAAGGAGAGCAGTTCCGCTGCATAGAGGATTATTTCAAGTTCTACGGATCGGCAGGAAGCGAGATAGACGTTTACAACAGGGTCAAGGACTTCAGCCTGGAGGAATGGTACAGGATGAGGGAGTCGGAAAGGCTTCTTCTGGGAAGGTTCGTCAGAGGGAAGGTGAGGTATGTGCTTTCCGAGGACGGCGACAAGCTTGCGTCCCTGAGGCCGTCGGAGATGACGGAGTCGGATGCCGGCCTCCTTTCAATGATCGAAGGGATGGGACAGGCCACAATGAGGCAGCTCTTGGCGGCGACAGGCAGGGACAAGACGGAGATAAAAGAATCGATACAGAGACTTGACCGCTCTTTGAAGATAATACGCGCATTCAACGAAAGGGAGGACTGGGGGACCGAGAACACATATAAACCATATTTCCCGAAGAGGCCCGAGAAGGATCCTACGGAAGACCTCGTCCGCGAGTGTATAGTCTCCTACGGGCCGATACCGGCGCAGGCCCTGCGTTTCCTGGTGGGTATATCCTCCGAAGAGGCAGAGGGGTATGCGGTCTCGGCAGGAGCGGAAGCCATATTCGTCGGGGGCGGACAGAACCGGATGTATATCATGCCGGACGAGATACCCCTGATCGCAAAGGTAAGGAACAGAAAGGAGAAGGTGGTCATAAGGTCGCTGTACGACCCCGACCTTGGATCGAAGTGGGCCGAACTCTCGGCAAGATACGGGGACAGATGGATATACCCTGCGACAAAAGGCAACAAGGTCATCGGCGCACTGGAGATATGGGAGATGTCGGGATGCATCGAGGTCAGGAGCATGGACCTGGACTCTCCGGAGCTTTTGCAGGAGGTCCTCACAGCGACGGACCGTCTGATGGGATTCTTCAGGATGAAGGGCGTGGAAATAGTCAGGATAAGGGAGGTCCTGGGGAAGGACGCGGCAGACCTTGACGAAGACAAGACAAAATGCCTGAAAGAGAACGGATACAGGTTCGTGAACGGATTCTATGCCAAGGGGAAATTCATCGACAGGACGATGTCCGATGAAGAACGGATAAGCTACGTGTTCCAGAGGCAGAGGGTATCCAGAGCATCCAGGTTCTACACCGTCGAGGAGGCGGTCAAGGCAAGAGGATATATAAGGAACGACCAGGAGATGGTCACCAGGACATCTCAGAAAGTGCAGCTGAAGAAAATACTGAGCAAGGGGGAGCTCCTCAGGATGACGCTCCTGCCGGGATATGTCGGGTATACCACGGCGGAGTTCGCATCGGTATACCGTGCAGCGAAGGCCGGTGCCCCGGAGCCGGACGCAAAGACGATAATGGAACTGGTCCGCAGCAGACAGCCGGTATCAAGAAAGGAGATAATATCCGGCTCGCCCTTCTCAGAGGAAAGGACGCTGGAACTGGTATCGGAACTTTCCAAGATATCATTCCTGTGCCAGGACCATGACTCATACTACTACGCTGTGCCGCCTGCGAACATGGATAAGGATAAAGCGATGAAGGAGGTGGTCAGAAGGCACTTCCGCGATTTCGGGATGTTCTCCGCAGAAGAGCTGGCACAATTCCTTTTCGTCAGGATGTCAACAGTAAGGAGGGCCCTGTCCGACCTTGAGGAAGAAGGCTATCTGGTCAAAGGGTTCCTCGCGAAGGACGATCCGGCCCCCAGATGGATCCTGAAGGAGGATGCGGAAACCGAGCCGGAGCCGTTCAGGGAACTGCTGCTCCTGAACACGCAGGACAACCTCCACCTGTATCTGCGCGACATGATAAAGAGGGAATGCGGCGCGACGGAATGCGTAGTGTTCGACGGGACCGAGATCATAGGAAGCTTCAGCGGCAAGATATCGGCATCGGGTGCCAAAGTGGAGAATTTCAAAGGCAACGATAAAGCATACAGGCACATGAAGGATGTGGCCAGGTCGCTGGGCGTGAAGATAGAAGAGAGGAAACAGCCGGAAGAAGAGGATTGGGACGTATCGGAGTTCTATCTGAAGACGAATCCGGGAGCGACCTGAGAGGTCAGCGGCCGGTGATCACCGAGCTGTGATAAAGGAATTCTTGAGCATACCCGGCGTATCGTCCGAATTTCCTTCTTCCGAACTCCGCCATCGTTCTGTAGTTCCCTTTGACCCCATACATCTCTTCGAGACACTTTGAGATCCTGGCATCCACAGGGAAGGCTCCCAGGTGCCCGAACCCGAACAGTGCGACGCAGTCGGCCACTTTCGGCCCTACGCCGTTGATGCGCATCAGGCTGCCGATGCACTCCTCATAATCCATCTCTTCCATGGCTCCGATGTCGATAAGGCCGTCCTCTGCGCCCTCGGCAAGCTCAATGAATCTGCCCTCCCGGTACCCGAGCCTGCAGACCGCTATCTCTTCCCGTCTGTCAAGTATCTGTTTAGGGGTCGGGAAGGCCCTTCTCTCTCCGAGGTCCCTGCCGAATGTGTCGCAAACAGATTCAACCATCTTTGCTATCCTTTTCACGTTGACGTTGGTCGCAAGAACATAAGTGGCAAGACATTCCCACGGCTCCTGCCTCAGGATCCTCATGCCGGGACACGATGACGAAAGAGAAGCAACATACGGGTCCGCGTCAGAGATCTCTTTGATGATCAGGGGAAGGTCATCCTCGTCCCGAAAATATCTCAGCAGGACATCCCTGTTCGAACACCCATCTGCCTCGAAGCCGCCGGCGGTCTGAGTAAGCCGGACGGTCTCCTCTCCCAAGACGCCGTTCCATGTGCTGCCGCTCTTCTTCCACCTGTGTGCCTGCCCGCATCCGAGAGTGGGGTCGAGCGAGACATCGAGTTCAATCATCACAAGTGTCGTTATGTCAGGTCAGGCTAAAGGATTTACTGTCTGGTCCCGGGCGTCGGAAGATATGCTGAGAACTCTGAAATATGCGTAACCTGTTGACATGGCATGCGTTTCGGACCTGCAGGATACCCAAGCGAAGGAAAGACGCCGGAAGGCTCCCTCAGATACACCAAAGAGATCGGCCTGAGTGCCCTGGAGGTCGAGTTCGTAAGAGGCGCCAGGATAACTCCGGAAAGAGCAAGGGCGATAGGAGAGGCTGCAAAGGCCCTCGACATAAGGCTGAGCTGCCATGCGCCTTATTTTGTCAGTTTCAATTCGGAGGAACCGGAGACAAGAGTGAAGAGCATCGGCTGGGTCATGGACACAGTTCGGGCGGCGCATGAGCTCGGAGCCTATATCATAGTGATACACGCGGCATCATACGGAAAGTCTCCGGACACAGCGCTTGATTCTGTGGTAGAAGGGCTGCTGAAATGCAAAGAGAAGATGGACGACGAAGGGATCAAAGATGTGATCCTGGGCATCGAGACGATGGGTAAGAAAGGACAGTTCGGCACCCTGAAGGAGATCTCAAAGATAATGGACAGCGTCGGCGGCGTTAGGCCTGTGCTTGATGTCGCACATGTCCACGCACGCGACGGGGGATGCTTGAAGACGAAGGAGGACATGAGCAGGCTGATCGGCGAATTCTTCCCGCTTTGCGGCGATATTGCGCACTTCCATATCAGCGGCATCAAGTACGGCGACAAAGGGGAGATATCCCATCTGCCGCTGAGTTCAAAAGACCCAGACATGCAATTGTTGGCAGACGCCCTAGCAGATTCCGAACAGGATTGCACATTCATCTGCGAGTCCCCGCTGATCGCGGAGGACGCGGTGGTGTTCAGGGACATGTTCCCGAGATACAGGAAATGACAACCCCAAACATAGTAAAACTTTTTATCTTAGGGTTCAATAATCGGTTCCAATGCCACTGTGGCTCAGCGGTAGAGCGGCAGTTTCGTAAACTGTAGGCCGGGGGTTCGATCCCCTCCAGTGGCTCCAGGTCACTCAGCAGTCCTCGTTCGGACCGTTCTTTATCAGATATCTGTTGACTATCTTCACCGCACAGACATCGCCGCACATGGAACAGCCGTCCTCTTCCTTTGTGCATCCCCTTGCTCTGTATCTCCTCGCCTTATCCGGGTCGATGCATACTTCGAACATGGTGTTCCAATCAAGGGCCTTCCTGGCCTTCGCCATCGCCGTGTCCATCTCCCTATCCTTTCCTCTGCAGAGGTCCCCCACGTGCGCCGCTATCTTCGACGCGATCAGCCCCTCCCTTACATCATCCTCGTCCGGAAGGGACAGGTGCTCGGCCGGGGTAAGATAGCAAAGGAAATCCGCGCCGTTCTGCGCCGCGACGGCACCTCCGATAGCTCCGACGATGTGGTCATAGCCCGGAGCGATATCAGTCACCAGCGGGCCGAGGACATAGAACGGGGCATCGTGGCAGAGGCTCTTCTCAAGCCGCATGTTCATAGGGATCTGGTCCAGAGGAACGTGCCCCGGCCCCTCCACCATGCTCTGGACGCCAGCCTCCCTGCATCTCTTTACAAGGTGGCCCAATGTCATCAGCTCTGACAGCTGCGCCTGATCCGACGCATCGTCTATGCATCCCGGCCTGAAACCGTCTCCCAGGGAAAGGGCGAATTCATATCTTCTTGCCATTTCCAGAAGATAATCGAAATTCCGGTAAAGAGGATTCTCCTCATCGTTGTGGAGTATCCACGCCGTAAGGAAGGATCCGCCCCGGGAGACAACATCCGTCACCCTGTTGCTCTTCTTGAGCCAGGCGACCGTTTCTTTCGTTATGCCGCAGTGGACGGTCATGAAGTCCATCCCGTCCTTGGCATGCTTCTCTATCCCGTCGAAGATATCGTCCTCGGTCATGTCAACCACGGCATCCTTCCTCGCCGCGACCAGCCCGGTCTGGTATATCGGCACCGAACCCATCATCATCGGGGCTTTGCCGATCAGCGTTCTTCTTATGTGGTCGATGTCCCCGCCTGTGCTGAGGTCCATCACGGCATCCGCGCCGTATTTTATCGCAATGTCCAGCTTTCTCAGCTCGCCGTCCAGGTCGTTGATGTCCCTGGAGGTCCCCAGGTTGACGTTGACCTTTATCCTCATCCCCTCCCCGATGGCAGCCGGCTCCGGGTCGTGAATAGGATTGCATGGCACCACTATCCTCCCTGAGGCTATTCCGTTCCTCACGAACTCTTCGCTCATCCCCTCCTTTTCGGCGATCCTTCTGATCAAAGGGCTGATGCCTCGGCGGGCCTCTTCCATTATGGTGCTCATGCGGTCAGGATTGTTTGTCGATATTTCATATTGCCGATAAGTAAACCATCAGCTCGTTTTTACAATACAAAGTAGACACTTAAGGCGTTTATAATCTCAAATTATGCTGATGGCTTATCGCCCCTGCTTTTGATACTGTTCGGGGCCGTCTCGGAAATTCCTACGGCTCTTTCTCTTACCACTTCTCTCAAGAAAAAATCGAACCCCT
>JAIRUV010000016.1 GCA_031254265.1 Candidatus Methanoplasma sp. | reverse complement strand
CCACATCTTCATCAGGTCGGTGGCATCGTATTCCGACGTACCTATGGAGGTGAAGGCGATCAAGACCTCCGGCGACATCGATCAGACGACCGACCTGAAGGATATGGGCGGATACGGGGCATTCGTCAGGGAACTGGACAATGCCATGATCGCCGGGGAGATAGATGTGTCAGTCAACTCAATGAAGGATGTGCCGGTGTTCAGAGGGACGGAGATAACGATAGGCGCGGTCCTCCCGAGGGCTTCATGCGAGGATGCGATCCTTCCGATGCGCATAGACGAGCTTCCGCAGGGCGCGGTAGTTGGTTCGTCGTCTGTCAGAAGGAACTTCATCCTGAAGAATATGCGCCCCGACCTTGATATCAGAGCACTGAGAGGGAACATCGACACAAGGCTGAGCAAGCTTGACAGCGGCAGATACGACGCAATAATCCTGGCAAAGGCGGGGCTTGAGCGCCTTGAGATAAAGAGGGAGATGCACTCCCTCAGCCTGGATGATTTCGTACCGGCCCCGGGGCAGGGGGCCATAGCCGTCGCCTGCAGATCGTTGGATAAAGAGATTATCAAGATCCTGGGAAAGGCGGATGATCCGGATACGAGGGCCGAGACCCAGGCGGAAAGAGCGATCATGAGCCTGATGGGAAGCATATGCTCATCTCCCATCGGAATAAACGCAAAAAGAGAAGGAAGCGGACTGAGGATAAGAGCGGTGTTCCATGACGGGGCGACCATAAGGAAAAGTGATTCCCGCATACCATTGGAATACGCATTTTCCGATCTGGAGCGGATCGCCGCAGAACTTAAGGGGACTGTGCAATGAAAGGAAAAGTATACCTAGTAGGCGCCGGGCCGGGCGGTATAGGTCTGATGACAGTAAAAGGTCTTGAGATCCTGAGATCGGCAAAGACGGTTGTGCACGATGCGCTTATAGACATCGAGATGTTGGACGAATGTAAAGGTGCAGAGCTCATAGACGCAGGCAAGCGCGGAGGCAACCATAAGATGACCCAGACGGAGATAAATGAGCTCCTTGTCAAGCTTGCGGAAGAAGGCAGGGATGTGGTCCGTCTGAAGGGCGGCGACCCCTTCCTTTTCGGAAGAGGGGCCGAGGAGGCGGCCGAGCTCAGAAAGGCCGGTATAGAAGTACACGTCATTCCCGGAGTGTCGTCGTCGATATCAGTGCCGGAACTTGCAGGCATACCTCTGACCCACAGGGACAGTGCCTCTCATGTCACGATCGCCACGGGAAACGAAAGGTCCGATCGCAGTAATGACAGGACAGACTGGAGAAAGCTTGCGGCGACAGACGGGACGATAGTGATATTGATGGGAATGAGCAATTCCGAGCGCATCTCGAAAGAACTCATGGCAGGAGGTATGAAAGAGGATACACCGGCAGCCGTGATCGTACATGAGAACGGGGGGTACAGGACAGTAACGACCTCGCTGTCCGTACTGCCTTCTACCATAAAGACGGAGGAGATGAAAGCTCCCGGAATAATCGTCATCGGTGATGTTGTGCAGCAGCGCAGCATCCTGGGGGATCTGTTTTGACCGTCATTGCGTTCACAAGGCCCGAAAGAAGACTCACAGAATCCATATCGTTGGCGGAATCTGCCGGATTCACCGTGCTGGCGGCACCCTCTCTTGAGATAATCCCCTGCAGCGTGAACGAAATGGAACAATTGTTCAAATCAATAGTACCAGGCAATGTTGTCGTATTCACATCGGCTACCTCGGCGGAGGAGTGCGGAAGGTCCCCTTTGTTCAAAAGCTCCATGGAGGGCGCGGTCATCCTTTCGATAGGGCCGGGGACCGCCAAAGCGCTGGAGCGTTTCGGCGTGGCCACCGATATAATGCCAGCGGAATACAGTTCCGAGGGTATAGTCAGGCACATGCATGATTCGGTCAAAGGGAAGAGGATAATACTCATAAGGTCCGGTCACGGCTCGCGCATACTAGACAACGGCCTCAGAGCGATGGGTGCGGAGGTCGTGGACTTTACCGCATACAGTCTGGAGCCAGCCGATCCAAAGTACCTTGATGCGATATTGGATGCTGGAAGTCTTGGGAGGATAGACGTTTTTGCCTTCACAAGCCCGTTGTCCGCAAAATCCTTCGTTTCAGCAGCGGAGAAAAAAGGCATCAATGCATATGATATGCTTGGGAAGGCAAAGGTTGCCGCTATAGGCAGACCCACAAAGGATATGCTGATATCATTGAACATGAACGTGGATATCATTCCTGAGAATGCGACATTCGAAGATATGCTCAATGAGATCAAAAAAGCGACGGAGAAATAAGCTGCCAGGTCCTGGAACACGCTGGAAAAATCGATTTTTACTGCAAGCACGTTCATCAAAGACACATTGTCCTTCATTGTTTGCGACCATTACACGGACTGGTACCAACCTCCGATCAGAGCGATATCTCAGCGGATGCTCTATGAATATCGGGCGTAAATGTCAGACTGCGGTCGCATCAATCATCCTGGACATCCGCGCATTTTCCGATCAGCAGCACATTCAAACCGAACCTGCCGTCCTCAGACACATCGGTCTCGATGTAGAACGCCTCTTTAAGGTTCTCAGATATCATGACTTTTTCCGTTTCCCCGACCCTGTGTATCTTCTTGTTCTGCATTATGACGATCCTGTCGCAATACCTTGCGGCCAGGACTATGTCGTGTGTCACTATCAGGACCAGGATGTTCTTTTCCTTTGCCAGTCTGTTTATGAGTTCCAGAAGGTCGAATTGGTGGTTTATGTCCAGGTGTAAGGTGGGCTCATCGAGAAGCAATACCTCCGGCTCCTGGGCCAGCGCACGGGCGATCATCACCCTTCTTCTCTCGCCGCCGCTCAACTCGTTCACCACCCTGTCCGCGAATTTTAATGTGCCGGTATACTTCATCGCCATATACACGGCCTTCACGTCGTCCCCTTCCTCCCTTCCTTCGTCCTCCAGCCTAGGATATCTTCCCATCATGATCGTGTCGTATGCCGAGAAGGGGAACGTTATGCTGGTGGTCTGAGTGACGAACGCTA
>JAIRUV010000147.1 GCA_031254265.1 Candidatus Methanoplasma sp. | reverse complement strand
ATAGGAAATGAGATATGATATTTCTTGCCTCTACTGAATATTTTGTAACTCTATACTTTTTAAGTTAAAACAATATTACGCCCCATGGCTTTGAAGTGCGACGTGCAGTATCGGAAGGGGGACACATGGTCAAAACTCACCAAAGTAGGCGTGACCGGCGTGAGGAAGCCGGTGGTGGTGAGAAGGGAAGGCGTCAACAACGCTTTGAACGGAGCGCTTAACTGTTCAATAGATATTTTTGTTGACCTTCCCGCAGAGCAGAAAGGGTCCCACCTGTCCAGGAACGTGGAGGTGCTGAACGTCATCGTCAACGAGAGCATAAAAGCGCCGGTCTCGGGACTGGAGAATATGGCCAGCGACATGTGCAAAAAGCTGCTGGTCCACCACGAGTATGCTCAGACCGCGAATGTCAGCATAGAGGCGGAGTACTTCAGGGAGAGCAGGACCCCCCTCGGAAGGGAGACATTGGAGATCTACAAGCTCATAGCGGGAGGGTCTGCCGTCAGAGGAGAGAAGATAAGGAAGACCATCGGTGCCGAAGTGATAGGAATGACCGCGTGCCCCTGCGCCCAGCAGACCGTATCAGAGGTAACCGGATGCGGCGGAGGCATACCGGTGATGTCCCATAACCAGAGGAACATCTGCACGGCACTTTTCACAATGGATGACGATGTAGATGTGGAGGCCGACGGGATCATCGACATAGTGCAGGATGCCTTTTCGTCGCCCACATACGAACTTCTTAAAAGGGATGACGAAGGACAGGTCGTGATCAACGCCCACACCAATCCGAGGTTCGTGGAGGATGTGGTGAGGAATGTCCTCGAGTCTGTGGTCGAAAAGTACGAGGCGCTTCCCGGCAGCGTAGAGATAACGGTCAAGAGCGAGTCCGAAGAATCCATACACAAGCACAACGCCTTCGCGGAGCGCACCGCTACAATAGGGGAGCTCAGAGAAGAATACAAAAAGAAGTTTACTCGCTGACCTTCTCCAGCTTTTTGTCCAGGACGGATATGTCCGATATGTAGACATCCTCAGGACGCTCCATGTCGTAGAGGCAGCCTGTCCAATACACCACCAGCCCCGGGCCGAAGAGCTTTGTGTACGGGCAGAGCTGCTTTCTGGAGTTGAAACGGAACTCGACATTGTCGCCGAAAGATGCCTTGCTTTCTATCCAGCATATCTTTTTCCCGTCGTAGATCATGGGCTCGTCAAGCAGGCAGTCAGGCGTTTTCACGCCTTCTCCTCCGCGAAGGTCCTTCTCTGTCTTGTATGAGATGTTCTGTCCGTCCAGCCAGTTCTGGAGAAGGGACTCCCCCCAGAGCCCCCTCTCCCTCTGTCTGTCGTTTGCGTCGGGAGAGTATACCAGATCATTCTTGACCGCTTCCCTGACCTCATTAGCCGTCTGAGCGCTGTCAAGGAGTTCCGGCGTTCTTATGAACTCCCAGAATTGTTTCCTGCTTGCTCCGTCCTCCAGGAATATGAACATCGCGGTGAGTATCGGAGGGAACCTGTATTTGTCGGCGATCTCCACGATCGTCCTTCCCCTTTTCCATTCCTTCAGCATCACCGGGGCCTTCTGTTTTATGAAATGGAATCGTTTCTTCACATCCCTGCTTGTCTTTTGGGTAAACAATGTTTCCAGCATTCTCTGGTCGTAACCTTTGTCCATAAGCCTGTCAATATCTTCAGGCGTGTTTAGGGAATCATATATTTTTTTGTATTCTTGGTACTCCATCCTATCACTGTACCCTCAAATTCGCACAGAGGTCCTCCACCGCTGAGATGACGACATCCTTGACCATCGAGGTAGGGGGGCAGTACGCATTCTCAGCGCGTACAAGGAAGTCCTCCGCTGTCACGCCCGAGACGATCGCCGCTGTCAGCCAGTTGATCCTGCCCGTCGAGCATTCTCCTGCAATTATCTGTGCACCTATTATCCGGTGTGATGTTGCATCAGCAAGCACTTTCACCGTTATCTCTTTTGCATCCGGGTAATATCTGGCTCGCGTAAGGCCGCTGGCCTTTCCGCATACAGTGTCCACTCCGTAAGAGGATGCCAGACCCTGCGACAGTCCGGTGCCTGCCACCTCCTTGTCATCCAGTACGCTTACCCACGGGCTCGCGACCGGCCCGAACAAAGCTTTTCCGCCGGCCGCGTTCTTGCCGGCTACGCCGCCCTGCTTCACAGCAGAAGAGCCGAGCTGGCTCATCATCGGGACCGGCATAACTGCAGACTCGCACTGCATCACGTCGCCCGCAACATAAATGCCAGGGACCAGGCGTCCCTTCTTATATGGCTGGAGCGAGGGGGACACGATCACTGCGCCTAGCTGGCCGATATCAAGCCCCATCTGTTTTGGGATGTCTATGTTCGCTCTGACCCCGGTGGCGAACACCACCATCCCGCAAGGGTATTCCTTATCTCCGGCGGTGACCCCGCTGACCTTTCCGGTTCCGTTGACCGACTGAACGGGTGCACCGAGAACGAACTTGATCCCTCTCCTCTCAAGATATCCCTGGACATGATCCGCTATGTCCTTGTCTGCGATGCGCGGCATTATCTGGTCGAACATCTCGATGACCGTGACCTCTTTTCCGAGATGTGAGAGTGCCAGGGCGATCTCCAGACCTATGACCCCCGCACCGCACACAGCTATCTTTCCGACCCCTTTTGCATACGACTGTATGTTCCTGCCGTCGCGGAGGGTCCTCATCACGAACGTCCCCTCGAGGTCAGCACCTCTGATCGGGGGAACGAAAGTCCTGCCTCCGGTGGCGATGACCAGTGAATCATATCTGTATGCTTTTCCGCCAGCGGTCACTGTCTTCGCAGAATCGTCAACCGAATCCACCTTCGTCCTAGTGAGGACCGCGATGTTCTTTTCTTTCGAATAATACTCGGAGGTGTGCATGACGGCTGCTTCCCAAGCTACCTTCCCCTCGATCGCCCAAGGTATGACGCAGGGCGAGTATGCGATGTCGGTATCTTCTGTGAGAACAGTTATCTTTGCGCTGTGGTCCGTTTTTCTTGCGGAGGAGGCCGCTGTCATACCCGCCCCTCCCGAACCGATGATGATTATCTCTTTAGCCATCAACCTACCTTGCCCATCACATTGAAGGTGTGATTAATAATCTTTTCTCGGTTTGTCGGCAGGCGCGGCTTGCGCCAAGGCGACGGGGATGTCGTTGCATCAGATGAAAACCGGCAATGATAATGATTAATAAAAGAGAGTTTATGCTGAGAGCACTGAAAATGAAAGAAAAGAGGTCGCCGTCACAGCTGGAAGCGTGCTGGAAGGAGAAGGACATGATCTCCGGCAGGGTATCGGACGCAATGGTAGTGATAATGCGCACCAACGGATGCTGCTGGGCAAAGACCGGAGGCTGCACCATGTGCGGATACAGGCAGGCATCTCTCACCAGAGTGGCTGCGGACGATCTGGATAAACAGATCGATGAAGCCTTGTCCAAGTACAAAGGCGAGCCTTTTGTGAAGATATACACCTCAGGAAGCTTCCTTGATGAGGACGAGATACCTCCGGTCATCAGAGAAAGGATGTTCAGGGAGTTCTCGGGCTGCGAAAGGATCCTCTTCGAGAGCCGTCCGGAGTTCGTCACTCCGGAGGTAATAAGGACGCTTCCTAAGACGGCGACAATAGCCCTGGGCCTCGAGAGTTCCGACCCTGAGGTCCTGAAGGTCTCGATCAACAAAGGCTTCACACAGGAGGACAGCAGAAAAGCAGGCCTGCTTATCAAAGAGGCAGGGCTGAAGGTCAGGACGTACCTGCTGCTGAAGCCGCCGTTCCTTACGGAGTCCGCAGCGATAGATGATACGGTCAGATCAGCAATGTTCGCGGACGGGTTCTCCGACGAGATATCCATAAACCCGCTCAACGTGCAGCGGGGGACATATGCTGAGAGATTGTGGAGGGCGGGAGAGCTGAGGTCCCCATGGTTATGGTCGCTGACAGAAGTGCTGAGAAGGCTGTCCGGGAACGTGAGTGCGAGGCTGATGTCCTCGCCGTCCGGAGGAGGAACCTCAAGGGGAGTCCACAACTGCGGAAAATGCGACAGTGCCGTCTTGGATGGGATAGGGAGGTTCTCGTTCTCGCAGGATGTGAAGGACCTTGACGCAGAATGCGGATGCATCGGTTCTTGGCAAAGATATTTGGAATCGGAAAGAATATTAGGTACGGCAGCGGACCTGGACAGAAGGTTCGGCGACGACCTTGCGTTGGGAAGTGAAAAAGATGGTGGAATACGACATTAAAAAAGGCTGGTTCAAGAACATCGAAGGCGATCTTCTCAAAGAGATGATGAAAGAGGTCTTCGGCAACGTGTCCCAAAAAGGGGATGCCCTTGTATCATCATACGGGGTGCTGGAAAGTATTACCGTAAAGGTGGTCAGCAAAGACAAGATGGAAGTTGTCACCTCCAGCAAGGCTGGGGACATGGCAGACAATGATATTCTGGACAGCAAAAGGAAACTGAACATCTTCGTGGAAAAGGCAACGGGATTCGATGCAAAGGCGCGCATGAAGAGAGCTCAGGCGAAGGCCAAAGAAGGCAATCTCTGAACCTCCCGTGCAGCAGGCCCGCCGCCCCAGGCATCACGATTTCAGAATGATATGTCGTCAATCCTTTTCTACCTGGCAGCCCCAGCCATCATAGTCGCCGTTATATCTGCCCGCCAGTTCACATAACCGCAGGACGTAGTCGTTCACGCTGTCATAGTCCGCTTTGTCCATCCGGCCGATGTTCAGGACGAACACATCGTGCTCTTCGTCGCGACGGCTGCTGATGACCCTGAAATCCAGTTTTTCTACTTCTGAGATGTAGTCCTTCATATCACTCTCGGAAACAAAATACACCAAGTGGTCCACCATCCGCTCTCTGGTCAGTTCATCGCCTTGTCCTTCCAGGGCCCTTACGACCCTGTTATTCATTATCATCTGATACTGATCCGGCAGAGGATACAGGAAGTCCAGATATGTCTCCCATCTTATGTCCTCTTTGCTCCCGAGATCATACTTGTATTCGGGATGCCTTGACATGGACCGGATTATGGTCTTCTCGTAGCCGCGGGCATCGTCCAGATAGAAGAACAGCTGCCGGTATCCGTTGGATGTCAGTCTGCCTGCATAAACGGCGTTGTGATTTCTTATGACATCGCCTACGACGCGGTCCTCTATGTCGTACAGGGTGTCGCACTCATCTTTGTTTGAAAGTCCGTTCTCCATCGGATTCTGCATAAAGACCGCGACCCATGCCGCATAGGGCAGGTCTGCCATAGGGGCGGCCTTCTTCAAACCTAGATCGATAAAGAAGGAGCTGATGATGTCGTCAACGTTGCTGAAGTAAAAGTCCCAA
>JAIRUV010000062.1 GCA_031254265.1 Candidatus Methanoplasma sp. | reverse complement strand
ATAAATAATGTTTTATATAGTTTTTTGAGGTTTTGTGCGTTCAGAGTTTTCAAATTACTCTGAACGCACAAGAGGACACGTGTTTTTCCCTAGGCCGCCAACCCCGAGAGACTGTGTTCAGCTGTGCGCGGGATGAGCCTTCCAGCCTTTGTATGTTCAGAGTAATTTGTAAACTCTGAACATATGATCTGTCAAAACCTGTTTTACGCGGATCAGAACAGGTTTGCCCCGCCACTTACCATAAATATAGCCTATCCATTGCCTATTAATGGTAAACATGGGTTGAGGTGATATTTGTGGGCTCCGGCAAAGTAGTCGTCAGCGGATTTTTCGGTCGTAACAGGGCCGTGTTCGTGATGGGGCTCACCGCACTGTTCATTGCTGGCACCGCCTGTCTTTTCGCCGGAATATTCCTCGGATCGATGGAATCATACATCTTGGCCATACCGGGAATGATGATCCTTCTGTACTCTGCTATAGGGATGAGGGGGAACATCTTCGGCGCAATGGGTTCCAGACTCGGGACGTCCATGCACATGGGTACCTTCAAGATGTCTTTCAAGAAGGGTTCGATCCTCAGATCGAACATCGAGTCTGCGATCGGGCTGAGTTTCCTGATATCCCTGGCCATGGGACTGATAGGATGGGCAGTGGTTGCCCTCTTCGGCTTCGGAGAGATACACATTGCCAGCTTTGTATTCATATCAACGCTCGGCGGAGTGATGGCGGGATGCGTCCTTCTCGGCATAAATCTCTTTATTGCAAGAACAGGCTTCAAAAGGAACTGGGACGTTGACAACATCACCGCCCCGCTGATCGCAGCCTGCGGCGACATTGTGACCATGCCTATGCTCTTCATATGCGCTTGGTTCATAGTGCACTGTCCCGATCAGAACATAATAAACATACTTACTCTGATTCTGATACTTGTCGCTGCCATTGTACTCATCATCATCTTCACCAGAAAGATGGTCCTCGGAAGGATGGATGAGGCGAAACGGATAATCGCCCAGTCGACCCCGATTCTGCTGATGTGCCTGATGCTGAACATCGTGGCCGGAATGATCATTGAGAACAGCGTTATCTCGAACGAGGATGTGCAGAGTACGATAGCCATTCCTCTTGTGCTTTTGATAATGATGCCCGCCTTCCTTAACGAGGGGAACGCTTTATCAGGAATGCTCACCTCCAGGCTCTCCTCCATGCTTCATCTCGGTACTTTGCGCATCCAGAGATTCCCGGGTAAGCAGGCGTTAGAGAATTTCATCGTGACGTATATCCTGGCCGCTGTAACTTACGGTTACATAGGCGTTGCGGCCTTCCTTGCGGCAATTGCCATGGGCGGACCCGGAGATATCAGCTTCATAAATGTTATGGGGATCGTCTTGATATCCGGCATGTTGACCGCCACCGTCCTGAACATTCTGTCGTATTACGTCGCGATGGGGGCAGTGAAGTTCAATCTGGATCCGGACGACCACAGCATACCGGTGACCTCTTCCTCTATGGACCTTATCGGCGCAGCGGTGCTAATCGGCGTCATTGTCCTGTTCATAGCTTAAAATTGGGTTTGTAAAGAGTTTGAATTAACCGATCAGAACTGTCCCGCTTATTACGTCACGCCCTTCTTCCACCACTGACCTTATCATGACGATAACGGTCCCGCCTGCATCCATATACATTTCTGATTCTATGATCTCGTGCATTTTTCATCCCCGCAAAGGGTATGCACTGGTGGTATTTTAACCTTCAAAGAGAACGGCCAGGCATGTCTCAGAGGGAAAGATCTTTCTCCGTTCCGTCAGCCAGACCTCTGAAGTACGAGACCCCTTCCTCCGGGCCGTTGGCTATCAGTATATCTCCTGCCCTGACAGTTGGTCCCTTACCTGGGCCGAAGATGTATTCTCTGTTTCTTTTTATCGCAATCACGAACATCCCGCACTGTGTGCTGAGGCGCGTTTCGGCGAATGTCTTCCCGTTCAGCACCGAACTCTCCGCGACCTTTGCCAGACTTATCGTCGTCTCTGACTCTTTTATGGACATTGCCAGGACCGGGTGCTTTCCAAGCCCTCTGAGAACTACATCCGCAATGGATTTGGCCGCATCCGCAATGGATTTGATGGATGCCTGAAGCCTTACCGCCACGACGATCCTTGCAACCTCTTCCGGCTTGCTCGTTCCGATCTCGACGGCCAGTTCCTGGATCCTGGAGTAGAGATCCTCCATGGACTCCGCCATGAACATGACCTCTTCCGCTATCTCCTCGTTGTTGTAGATAAGCGATGAATATGCCAGGTCCAGCATGAACTCGGAAGTGTCCTTCATTTCCAGAAGCATCTCCTCCAGCCTGTTCATTCGCTCACCTTCTCTTCACTGTTTATACTGGCCGCTTCTTCCTGCGGGGTCGTCTCTTCCTCGCCCTCCGGAATCTCTGGGAACTCCCAAGGCTTCCTTCCTGCAGCATACTCCGTGAGCTGGTTGTATCCGTCCTCTGTTCCTCTGACTATGATGTCGTCGCCTGCGCGGATCTTGACCTCGTCCTCGGGATCGTATATCCATCCCTGACGGCTCTTCAGCGCGATTATCCTGCATCCGGTGCATGCCTCGATACCCAGTTTCCCTATGGTGTATCCTGCCATTGATGACTGCGGCCCTATTCTGGTCGCACGTATCTTTTCATCCGACTCGTGCAGCATCGCAGATACGAAGGGGCGCCTTTCAAGCGGAAGGTTGAGAAGGTCCACCATGTCCGCAGCGGCATCGGATATCTTGTTTGCCGCAGATGCCACCTGCAGCAGGCCTGACAACTGTTTCGCGTCTTCCCTTGTCCTTGAGGACAGCAGCACCTTGAAGCGGATCGCGAAGTTCAGGTTGTCTATCTTTTTTTCGAGCTCATTGACCTTCTCGGCCATGTCCTCGCTGTTGTACATCAGGGCCGCATATGCCAGATCGACGATCACTTCTGAAGTGTCCTTCATTTCTGTCAAAAGTTCACGGACCGTCATCTCGATATGGTCCAGGTTCGTATATTCTTCTGGATCTGCCATCACAATCCCTCCTTTGTCTGGCCGGCACAGCTTTTGCTGAATTCCGGGTCATTTAAGCTGATCAACAATTAGGCCACCTTGTCGGACTCGTCGGAGCTTAGTACGCCCTACTGGTATATAAGAGTTAGATTTCCTGAAAGTTCCTGCAAAAGGCGACGGACGGCCTCCGCCTGCTGTCCGGACCCATACCAGATCGGCGGGACGGTCCTCTCGTGAGGTCGTCCTTTGCCCTATCTGCTTATGCCAATTCTAAAAGATTATATTGTGGCGATAGCTATTGCGGTTGAGGTTGACAATGATAAGCAGAGACGAGATTTTGGCAGCTCTTGACGATTATGATCTCAAGAAGGCCAAAGTGGGGGTCATTGCGTCGCATTCCGCACTCGACACCTGCGACGGGGCGGTATCTGAGGGCTTCAGGACCGTGGCGGTCTGCCAGAAAGGAAGAGAGAGGACATTCGCCCGATATTTCGAGACCCAGCGTGACAGTTCCGGGAATGTTGTCAGAGGAGTTGTGGATGAGACCGTCCTTGTAGATAAGTTCAAGGACATCATTACTCCCGAGGTCCAGACATCCTTGAGGAACAGCAATGTGCTTTTCATACCCAACCGGTCATTCGTGTCATACAGCGGGATAGACGCTGTTGAAGATCAATTCAGAGTTCCGCTTGTGGGGAGCAGGAATCTTCTGAGATCAGAGGAGAGGGGAGACGAAAGAGATTACTATTGGATCCTTGAAAAGGCCGGTCTCCCGTTCCCGAAGAAGATAGAGAGGCCGGAAGACATAGACGCTTTGACAATAGTCAAGGTACATCATAAAGTAAAGAAGCTGGAAAGGGGGTTCTTCACGGCGAAGGATCATACCCAGTTCGTCGAGAAATCGACGGAGCTGATCAGGCAGGGTGTGATAGAAGAGGACTTCCTCAAAGAAGCAAGGATGGAGCAGTACATCATAGGGCCTGTGTTCAATCTCGACTTCTTCCGTTCTCCGTTGGAGGAAAAGGGGGAGCAGCTTGAGCTGCTCGGCGTCGATTGGAGGTTCGAGACCTCCCTCGACGGATACTGCAGACTCCCTGGCAAGCAGCAGGTGGAACTGGAGGAGGACGGCATCATACCTGAGTACACCGTATGCGGCCACAACTCCGCAACTCTCAGAGAGTCGCTTCTGGACAGCGCGTTCGAAATGGCCGAGAAGTACATCGAAGCAACGAAGAAGTACTACGACCCAGGGATAATCGGCCCGTTCTGCCTGCAGACATGTGTCGACAAAGACCTTAACTTCTACATATACGACGTAGCCCCCCGCATAGGAGGAGGCACCAACGTCCATATGTCAGTGGGCCACCCTTACGGGAATGCCCTCTGGAGAAGGGAGATGAGTACCGGAAGGAGAATTTCCATGGAGATAAGAAGAGCCATCGAACAGGAACGTGTCGATGAGATCATTACCTAAGGTGAGCAGATGAATCATAAAAAAACAATAATCGCCCTCGCGATAATCATGACCGCCATCATACCTGTGGGTTTGGTGATGAGCGATGGGTCGGACGCAGGCATGGGTTTTGCCGGCGACGTGCGGGGAGATGGGTTCAGCACTAACGGCGACGGTACTCTCTACGTCCCTCTCAGAAGCACGGAGCCTGATCCTGTTGAAATGACGATAGTCGTCACGGAGGGCGGGAGAGAGGTCGCGAGGAAGACGGTGACCATTCCAGGCGACGAGACATACACTGCCGAACTGAGATTCAGACTGGATGGTGTGGGAGTACATCAACTGAGGGTCACCTGCACGCCTGACTATTACTTCGGCCCACCCAGCTCCCCTATCAACTACAGTACGGTCGACGTTACGGTCACCGAATCCCTGCTGAACAAGCCGTCGACATACATAGCCATCATCGTGGTCGCTGTTCTGATCGTGATCGCCGCATATATGAAGATACGCAGCGAACCCGCGAAAAAGCCGGAGATGACGTTCACAGAGCTCGAAAGGCAGAAGAAAGAGGCCAAAGGAGAAGCTGAAGAGAAGCCGAGGACATCCGCCACAGAAAAGAGAAGATACCAGAGGTCAGGAGAGGCTTCTAAAAAGGAGGTTAAACAATCTGCGCCTCCTGCGGAAAAGAAAGCAGCGTCGTTCACAGAACTCGAGAAACAGAAGAGCGAGAAGAAGGCTGCCGCACCTCCTGCTGAAAAGAAGACCAAGCCGTCTGCGCCTCCTGCGGAAAAGAAAGCAACGTCGTTCACCGAGCTCGAGAAACAGAAGAGCGATAAGAAGGCGGCTACGGCAAAAAAAGAGTCTTCCTCAGAGGAGCCTAAGAAGCTAAAGTACGTCAGTTCCAGAAGGAGATAAATCTTTCACCGATAATAAAGGAACACACCTCTCGGTGTGTTCCATCCCATTTTTTCATAATTTCAAGTTCTGGTCTTTAAGGTCTATGAGAGCCACTTCTCTTCTGTCCATGAAGAACCCGATCTTCTTATGAAGCATTATCGAAGGTGCGTTCCCGGGCTGGACCATGCTGTGCGCCGCATCAGCACCCATCGTCTGGCCTTTTCTGAGCACTTCCCTCAGGAGTTTGTACCCTACCGCATTCCTGCGCACGTAAGGGTGTACGCCCATGTTCTCGATCCACACCAGCTTGTTAAGGTCGAACACATGTTCCAGCATCTTTGCGAATATGAAGCCGTATATCTCGCCGTCCTCCTCCGCCACGAAGCTCAGGCCGCCTTCCAGATAGGAAGCGAAATGGTTCTTGCTGCTTGCTCCCAGGTTGTCCCTCCATTCTTTGGGGAGCTCTTCCCATTTGTTCTCTATGGTCTCCGCAAAATACTCTCTGATGCATGATATCTCTAGCTCTCTGACCTTCTCGGCATCCTTCAGCTTCATCTGGCGTATCTCCATCACATCTCCTCCGGGCAGTCCATCCCTAAACACTCCAGCACATTCCTCAGAACGGTCCTGGTACATTCCACGAGCGTCAGTCTCGGGTCCCTGTTCTCGTCCGATGACAGTACGGGCACCATCGCATAGAATTGGTTGAATGCTGCTGCGACCTCGTGACCGTATGCAGGCAGCACATGTACGCGCTTCTCTTCTCCGGCCTCTCTTACCGCTCTGCCGAATCCGGAAAGGGCCTTTATCAAAGCCCGTTCATACTCGTCGGTGAACATTGACGGATCGGTACAGTGTTCGTATCCTCCAGATTTGGCGAGCATGCTGCATGCCCTCGCATGCACGTATTGGATGTAGGGTCCGCTGTTCCCATCGAAGTTCAGCGCCTCATTCCATTTGAAGACCAGCTGTTTTTCCGGGTGCACCCTCACTATGTTGTAGCGGATGGCCCCTATGCCTACTTTTTTTGCAATGCTCATTATTTCCTCTTCGGAGAGGTCGTCCCGTCTGGATCTTACCTCTTCGGCCGCGCGGGCCACTGCCTCGTCGATCAGATCGTCCAAGTATACAACGACCCCTTTCCTCGTGGACATCTTCCCTTCCGGAAGGGAGACAAAAGAGTAGAACATCGCCTCCGGAACCTTCTCGCTGCCCATTATCTCCAGCGCCGAGCACAGCTGTTTGGATCCCAGTTTCTGATCCTCGCCCAGAACATCCACGGCCATGTCCGCTCTCCTGAATTTGTCCAGATGGTATGCGAGGTCGCGTGTTGTGTAAAGCGTC
>JAIRUV010000017.1 GCA_031254265.1 Candidatus Methanoplasma sp. | reverse complement strand
GTTATCATCACTTCCGTGCCGTCCACATCATTCAGTATGTCCCCGTACTCGACGCTGAAGTCGAAGGATCCGGAACGGAATGTCATAGGGGCGCCGTGGCGCACCTCCTCTTTGACCTGGCCTTCCGACTCCTTCCTGAACATGCGCCCTATGTTCGCCGGTTTTATGCTTATATATTTGATCAGAGAGACAGAAGGGTCGTTCTCGGCCTTCATTCTGAGGAACCTCTCTTTTATTATCTCCCCCTCGCCGGCGAAGTTCAGCTCGCACATGATGTTCCAGATGATGGTCGTTTCGGATATCCCGTTGAGCGAGACGGAGTTCAGTATGTTGATCCCCTGCTCCCCCAGGAACTTCGAGGACTGCACTGTCGCCCCGGGGATGTCCTCCATGTAAACGTCGATGTGAGTGAGGGTACGGAAATTCTCCTGAGGATACATGGACAGTATCAGCTCATATCTTTTGGGTCCTTTGTCGGGATATTTGAAAAGCGAACTGTATATGTATCCTCCCTCCACCAGACCCATAACGGCCGTGAGCCACTTGTCTATGCGGATGGTGTTATTCTCTATCTTAGTGAACTCCCAATTCTTCATTTTGATATCAATACGGATAATCGGCTCTGCTCATATATCCTTTCGGTCGGAATTCTTAACAGAGACAAGAGGGGAGGCCCATGCAGGGTTGTTCCCGCTCTCTTTGACATCAAGGGATATGCTCCTTACGCTTGCCGCCGACTCTTTGGAATCGACCATCGCCCTGAGGTCGGATATTAGATCGTTCCCTCTGTCTTCGAACTCCGTTCCGCCGACGGCCTCGCCGATGAGATCCATGGCCTCTTTTATCTTCGCTCCCGCCTTTTTCAATTTTCTGAAGGATATCTCGTGAGGGAGAAGTACGCCGCTGGACCTGGAGAATGCATATCTCCCAGGGGCCAGGACCTCCTTGCCTATGGTATACGGGCACACGGTGCACTTCCTGTTTATTTCCACAGTCCTTCCGTCAAGGGACCTGTTCTTGACCGATGACAGAGCATTCCTGCAGACGGGGCAGATGTGTGGGAGGTCCTTGATGTCCGATTCTCTGTAATCGATGGATATCTTGACCAGCCCTTTGTCCACGCCGATCCTTCTTATCCTCTCTCCGCTGACCCTGTATTCGCTGTCCTGTTTCGAAAGCTCCTTCCTCACCAGTCTCAGAAATTCAGTCTGGGTCTCGATGTGCGGATTCCTTCCCATCACCGTTCTGATGGCATTGGACACGATGTCTTCGTCTGGGACCTTATAGGGCATGGGATTGCTATGCAGGTGCGACGTATTAACAATTTCCCAATTTCAAGTTAATAAAAAAGTGAGCTTTCGCTCACAGATAAAGACAAAGCCTCTTCAGCCACTCCTCTGCCTCATCCTTCTGAGGATGCTTTGCTTCGAGTTCCCGGAACTTTTCCCCATGCTTTTTTGCAGATGGGTCGAATCCGATCATGAGGTGGCAGAGTTCGTGGTACAGGCAGTAATCCAGAACAAAATCCGGGATCATGTCGCTGTCGAGCACGCTCGATATCGTGATCACCTTCATCAGCACGGAACAGTGTCCGATCTTCCTTATGTTGGATTCCTTTGTCCATGTCAGGTGTACCTTGGGGTCTTTTTCCACCAGCCCGAGGCCGATCAGCCTTTGGTATGCTTCTTCCAGATCCTTCGTCTCGCCTTCCGAGGACCTCGTGATGTTCCTGCTTCTTTTGAGGTAGACCGGCTGTTTGTACTCCGAGAACTCTGGTGCTGTCATCCATCTGCACATATCGTCGGAGTATCCTTCGTCATCTCCGGTTATCTTTGAGAAAAGCGAGTTGCACAGCCCTTCTATCACTTCCGGAGGTGCGTCGGCCAGATAGTCGGATACTTTGAAATCCGCCCACTTGTAACTCCTCTGCCACCTGACCTTGAATTCCCTGAAGGCCACGAACTCTGCCTCCACTCTGTCAAAACCATACTCTCTCCCGACTTCTTTGAATTTGGTCCTTAGGACCTCTTCTGCTTCCATTGTTTTTTTTCTCCTAACGATTTTCATCGTATGGTGAAATAGACCGCCTGTACCCTCATTTATCAATAATATTGTACAGTTAGCAACGTAGACGACATTGCTATCGGCAGCATAGGAAATATGTTAAGTATCAAGAACGATGAAGTCCCATGCAGGAAGACCCCAAAGAACGGGAGATAACCGATAAGATACTGAAGGCTATCGAAAATCAGTACGGTTTCGTACCTCTTATAAACCAGGTCCTGTCCGAACGCCCGGATGTGTTCATACCATTCTCTAATCTCTCAAAGGCGATACTCGAGGGCAGAGGCGAGCTTGACCGGAAGACGAGATATCTGGCGGCTGTATCCGCCGCTGCCGCTTTGGGCGGGGAGCATTGCGTAAGGGTACAGATGCACCATGCCGCGCAGGCGGGGGCCACAAAGGATGAGATCCTGGAAAGCGCCCTCATCGGTTCGTATATGGCAATGACGCGGTCCCAGTCATACGCATTGCGGGAATATTCCGATATGTTCAAAGATGAGAAATGACGTCTTACGCATATTCGGCGTCTGAATGATCCGTCTATCGGACCCTGTTCTGAAAGCTCCTTTGATAGCAACCGTTATATAATTTACTCGTGAGTAGGGAATCACGAGTAAGGGAATCACGATTCAGGAGAACACATGAAAAAATTCTATGATGGCGGAAGAGTACACGAACTGAGATCCCTTGAGGAACTTTATTCACAGAAAGAATTCGCATTTGCCGTAGTATACGGCAGGAGAAGAGTGGGTAAGACAAGTCTCATAAACGAGTTCGTCAGCCGCGGCGATAAGAAAGCGATAATGTTCACTGCTACAGAAACCCCGGATATCATCAACCTTGAGAACTTCTCGCACAGCGTATATGCAGCGATACACCCGGGGTTTTACTAAGACGGGGTCTTTAAGGCGTGGGACGGTGCGTTCAGATCCGTTGTGCGGGAAGCGAAAAAAGAGAAACTCGTCCTTGTGATCGACGAGTATCCTTTCCGTGCAAAGTCAAGGCCTTCCATATCATCCGAGCTCCAAGTATGCATCGACACCATGATGCTCGATACCGACCTCATGCTGATACTCTGTGGTTCGAGCATGAG
>JAIRUV010000079.1 GCA_031254265.1 Candidatus Methanoplasma sp. | reverse complement strand
AGCTACTATCCCTTTGTCTGTAATCGTAGTTAGAGCTAAACTGTAACGTCTATACCTAGGGCCATATGAAGTGTCTACTGACACACATCTCAACGTAGGAAGAAAAATAAATCCAAGGTCAAAGACCGGAGAGAAAGAAACATGCCAGAAATGGCGGGATAAGACTAGAGATAGATTTTCCACCCGATGAAGGTTTACATTCTTACCAGGGGCGTTTCCCGTCTGCCATCAGGCGGTCGTTGTACTCGTTCGCCAGTTTGTACGCGTCGAATACGTTCCAGATCCATACTATGAGATAGATTATAGACACGATAAAGAGCAGTACCAACGCACCGATGACATCATCGTAATAGAACACACTCCCATCCCAAATCGTGGCAAACATGAGTACCATGATGAGGATTATCGACAAAGCATAGGCAAACATCAGTACCAATCCACGTACGATCTTACCTACATATATCTGGCCAAGACCCAGTACCAAGAATGAAAGGATGGCCGCTATGCCCGCACTCTTGTCGCGGACGTAGATCACAGGTCTTTGCCCCGTCGCTGCACTGCCTGCCCTGCTACCGCATCCAGCGCAGAATTCCTGGCCGTCATCCATAACTTTGCCGCATTTGCTGCAATACATTTTCTGTCTCCTGGCTTCGTATAAGCTATGGAGCTATATAGCTCTGAGCACGGAGCAGTGGGCGGGGGCAGGTGACCTTTTTATAAATTCCCTGTGATTATGGCTTGATTTGAATGGATATTGAACAGAGAATGGCCATTGTAACACGGAATGCTGAGGAACTCGTCACAGAGGAGGAGCTGAGGGAACTCCTTTCAAAGAAAGGGACACCCAGAGCATACATCGGGTTCGAGCCTTCCGGTCTTGTCCATTTAGGGTGGGCACTGGTCACATCCAAGATCCGGGACCTTGCGGATGCCGGGTTCGAGACTATAATATTCTGGGCCGACTGGCACGCTTACATAAACGATAAGCTGGGCGGCGACCTGGAGAACATAAGGATCTGCGCAGGATACATGGAGGACTGTTTCGTGGCGCTCGGCGTCCCTAAGGACAAAGTGAACTTTGTCTACGCAAGCGAGATACTGAGCGACATCGAATACTGGGAGAAGGTGATAAAAGTCGCAAAAGCGACCACGCTCTCCAGGGTGAAGAGGGCTATGACCATAATGGGCAGGTCCGAGGATGAGGCCGAAGTGGATTTCTCCAAACTGATATACCCGATACTTCAGGCAACGGACATCTTCTGTATGGATATAGACCTGGCATATGCCGGGATAGACCAAAGGAGGGCGCACATGCTTGCCAGAGATGCGGCGGAGAAGCTCGGATGGAAGAAGCCTGTCGCGCTCCATACTCCTCTGATCCCGGGGCTGAAGGGCGGGGACAGGATGAACCCTGCTGCCGCGAAGATGTCCAAGAGCGATCCAGGCAGCAGCATCAACATACATGATGACGATGACGCGGTGAAGAACAAGATAAAGAAAGCGTTCTGCCCCCCGGAGAAGGAGAAAGAGGATGAGAACCCGGTGCTCATGCTGTGCAGGTACATAATATTCCCGCGCCTGGGTAAGATGGATGTCTCAAGACCGGAGAAGTTCGGCGGAGACATCTCATTCTCATGTTATGAAGACATGGCGGGGGCATATTTCTCCGGCTCGCTTTTCCCCCTTGACCTGAAGAACGGTGTTGCCGATTCCCTTATCATGATACTCGGTCCAGTCAGGGAATACTTCCAGAGGAATCCGGAGAACTATGCCGCCATGAAGAAGATATTCGAAAGTGCGGACAAACTCAGGTGATTCCCTCGGAGAGCGCCCTGCCTCTTATCTCTCTGAACTTTTCCATTGTCTTGCTCATGCACAGATGGAGCATCGCCTCCACATCCCCTATCCCGGATATTCCCGCGGCGCCTCTGTGGCCTCCTCCGTCGGTATCAGTCTCTCCGCTTATCTCGTTCAGGATGTTTCCGAGATGGATGCCCTTTCTGGCACTGTCCTGTGTCGCTCTGGCACTTATCCTGAACTCCTTATCCCTCTGGGACCCGACGAACACTACGTCCGCTCCGGCCGATATCAGGGCCTTGCATGATGATGCTTCGAAACTCCCTCCGTATGATACCGCCACGATCATGTCGCCGACGCGGTCGAACCTTGTCCTCCCCACCGCGTTCATCACGGCCACCCTTTCAGACATTGACATCTGCGCCCTGGTGAGATTGAACACCTCGTCCATATGGATGCCGCTCTTTTGAAGAAGGTCTGCGAATGCCCTCATCATATCGGGGCCTGCGAACTGGAAGTGGCCGCTGTCAGTCAGCATCCCGCCCAGTAAAGCCAGCGCCGCGTTCCTGGGGATCTTGATCCCGAGGGAGTCGATCACATCCTTGACAAGCTCGCAGCATGATACCTTTGTGTTGTCGCAAAGGAAATGCACCCCCTCCCACTTGCCGGTGGGCGTGTGGTGGTCTATGACGACGCTTCCCGCCGGTATCTCGGGAACTGAAGGTTTCAGCAGTTCCGGGGAAGAAGTGTCCACAACGACCACCATATCGTATTGATGGATATCGCACTCATTAAGGACGTTTATGTCAAGTTTATCGGCCACCATGCCGGCGACCCTGTCGATGCCTTCCGGCGCATAGATGTCCCCCTTTGGGAAACAGGCGGATACGGCAAATGCCGACCCGAGAGCATCCATATCTGCATTCCCGTGGACTAGGATGACCTTGTTCTCTGTTCTCAGCATCTCCGCTGTTTCCTTTATCATGTCTTTCTCCTGGTAACGAGGAGCTTTGCAGTTTTGACCGCTTTGGTCTGACCGATCCCTGTGAGCAGTATGTCTGATTTGTACAGTTTGACGGTGATCATGACCACCGCCGCAGTGAATATCAGCAGATACACAAGACCTGCCAATACCAATGTGATATCGCCGAACATGAGGTTGTTCATGACCATCATAGGATGCGAGAACGGTATGGCGAACATGACCGCCTGCAACACTCCGGGGAGGGCACCCCAGCTGGTGAACATCGTGACGAACATGGGTATCATGGCAAGGACGCCGATAGGCAGCGTCATCGTCTGCGCCGCTTTGTAGTTCTTTGCGAACGCTCCGAGGATCATGCAGAGACCCAGGGCGCAGAATATCGCCAGGAACATGACCGTGGCGACAAGGATCCAATCCGTCAATCCCAGGCTGAGGCCGTAATCTGCGGGGTTGATGCCTCCCGACCCGGTGAACCCGCTGATGTAGAAGGACATACCGATCATATAGGCAAGACCGAAGACTAGGCCGGCGATCGCCGAGGCCAGTAGTTTTCCGCTCACTATCGTCGTCCGCTTCACAGGCATGGTCAGGAGCGTCTCGAGCGTCTTGTTCTCCTTTTCGTTGCCCATCGAGGATATCACTATGCTCCCTATCATCATGATGATTATCATAATAACAAGCGGCATGAACATGGTCTGGCTCATCATCGATGTGGATATCTCTATCGGTGTGACACCTTCATAGACCTCCCCTTTGATGTATGTGTTGGTCGAGTTCCCGCGGACAGGATTCAGAAGGAAACCGGCATTATGATCGCCTGGATCCACGGCCTCAGAGACAAGCTTGAAGGAAATGCTGCTAGATACGAAGGGGATGATCGTCGATGATATAGTAGATGATGCAGATCCCAGCAGCCCCGCGCTGCTGAATATGTAGTATTCTTCTATCAAGGTCTGCTTCTGCTCGTTAATGTTCTGAGTGAAACCTCCGGCGATCCCCAGGGCGGTTTCCAGGTTCAGATCGATCATCGCTTTCGATATCCCTTCTTTATCTCCGTAGAGGCTGCTGTCGAGCATGACGATGTATTCTTTCGCCTCTTCGCCGGTTATGCCGTATGTTTTTACATAGAAGTCGTACATGGAGTCGACAGCGTATTCAGACCACTCGCCTCCGTCGTCCCCGTTCACAAGGCCGATCTTCTGAGGAGACGTGACACCTTCCATTTCTCCTCCGACCATCGTCCCCACCATCATGAATATGAAAACCATGACGACAACCGAGATTATCGATCCCGGCGTAAGAAGCTCTCTGAGCTCTTTCTTTGTCAGGTTCACAAGGTGGTTCATCCTTTCACCGCCTTTACGAACACTTCTTCCAGATTCGCGGCGCCGTATTCCTTTTTGAGTTCGTCAGGCGTTCCCGTAAGGATAATGCGGCCTTCGTTGATCATCGCGATCCTGTCGCAGAGCATATCCACTTCGAACATGTTGTGGGACGACATTAAAACAGTCACTCCTCCCTTTGCGATGTTTCGGATGACCTCCCTTATCTCGTAGGTATTGATCACATCCAGGCCGGACGTGACCTCGTCCATTATCGCGATCCTCGGGGAAGGCATTATCGCTCTGGCTATCAGAAGCCGCCTCATCATGCCTTTGCTGTAAGTCTCTATCTTAGAATCTATCCTGCTCCCGAGGTCAGCTATCTCCACCCCGATCTCGACCATCCGCTCAAGGTCTTTGCCCTCGGCAAAGAACCCTGCCATGAATCTCAGATAACCTCTTCCCGTGAGGCCTTTGTATGCTCCCGCATCCTCAGGAAGGTAGCTTATGACCTTTCTGACCTCGTCAGGCTCCTCTACGACATCATGGCCGCATACTGTTATACTTCCAGACGTCAGTCTGAGGAGGGTGGATATCATACGGAGCGTGGTGGTCTTTCCGGAACCGTTCGGGCCTATAAGGCCGAAGATCTCCCCTTCCTTGACGGAGAAGTCCACATTCTTCACGGCCTCGATCTCACCGAACACTTTCTGTACATTCTTTACCACAAGCGTATCCACATTCATCCCTCTTTATTCTCTGAATCTCCTATGTTTTTCCGAAGTAGTTTGATATCTTGAACGCAAGTTCCAAAGAAGGATCATATTTCCCGTTTTCTATGGTGATGATCGATCGTCTGACGCGGCACGCCCGTGGTCGCCGCTAGTTCCCTCTGGGGTGATATTCATCAATGCTCTCATGACCCTAACGTTGTTGTTCATTATGTTGCATTCC
>JAIRUV010000134.1 GCA_031254265.1 Candidatus Methanoplasma sp. | reverse complement strand
CGGAGCATGCCGACAATATCAGGGCTTTCTGGACCTAGCTGCTGGGGACGAGATAAGGCGTGTGTATGTACAGGGTCCTCTTCGCCACGTTGATAAGTTTGAGATACTGCAGCTCTATGGGGTTGTTCTTCGTATCTGGACCTCCGGATATCAGCTGCATGATGCCGTCGCCGTGCCGGGTTTCCTTCTCAATAGGGAAGTACATGTCCAGGTCATCGATCCTCGCATCCAGCTGGTTGCGTGTCGCATATCCCCAATCCATAGAGAACCTGGCGTTTATCGGAATGACGCCGGACCCTTCCACCCTTACTCCGGAATCCCTCCAGAACCCCATAGCCCCTTTGCCGAGATATTCGTCGCCGATGTTGAATCCCGATACGTATCCGACGGTCCCGTCGATGACCGCCAGTTTCCGGTGGTTCCTGTTCTGTTTCCTGGGGCTGAGCAGGACGGTGATCGTTCTGTGGAAGAGTTTGAACTCTCCGCCCGCCTTCTTCAGCTCCTTGATTCGCTTCTTCGGCCCCAGCTTGAACCCTATGGCATCCGCCATGAATCTGACCTCCACTCCGCTTTTCGCCTTTTCGATCAGGATGTCCATGAACCTGTTCGTGATCTCATCGTTCCTTACTATGTAGTACTCAACATGGATGAACTTCTTGGCTTTGGAAAGGTCGTTCAGGAGGTCTTTGAAGAACGGGTCTCCGAGGGTGTACAGTCTGAGGTCGTTGTCGCTGCTGTAGAGGGACCCTCCTGCTTCCAGCATCGCTCTGGCAAAACGCAGGCCTTCTTCATTCTCCGGCGTGACGTGTGCGCTGTTTATCTCTTCCAGGGCCTCCGCTTTGAGGAAGGCGAGCTTATGGTCGCTGATGTTCTTTATTGCGAACTGCCTCCTCTGATAGAAGGTCTGCCCGAAACAAAGGTAGATGAAGAAACCGATGACAGGAAGGAAAAGCAGCACCGCGATCCACATCGCAATGGTGCGCGGCTCCGCACGTTCCAGGAATATCAGCACGATTATCATGAGTGCGGACAGCCACATGATCACTGCAGTGAAATCTCCCAAGACTCCCAGAAAAGTAGCGTCTGTCACAGGTATCTCAACAGGCAGGTCCATCGCTGTGTTATTAAAAAGTTGATTAAAAAGCTTTGGCAATCACATTCTGCGCACCGGGAACCGGATGCGGCATCACCGTCCGGCGACGGCCGAGCGCGCCCACGGGATGACGGTCTCGTATTCCGACCTGTCGAAAGCAATGTTCTCAGGTATCTCCAGGAACAGCTCGGAGACCATCTCCGGCGAATCGTTCATTTTACACAGCAGAATACACGCACAGACGCGGCAGTGTCCGAGGTCCGTCATCTCCACGATGTCGATGCCGTACCCCGCTTCTTCCAGGAATTCCCTTTTTGCCGCTTCCTCGGCGGATTCTCCCTCATCGATACTGCCTCCCGGCATCTCCCAGCCTCTGCGCCTTTCGTTGAAGGCCATGAGGAACCTGTCGCCGCTGAAGGCCACGGCGTACACTGTCGCCATCTCATGCCCTCTTGAAGAGTATCATGCTGTGGGAGTTCTCATACGGCTCAAGGTCCCTCGAGTCCAGGATATCGAATCCTCTTTCCCTCAGTCTTCTCTCCGATGCTCTGTACACATCGGAGGGCTGAGAGGTGACATCCTCCGACCTGGCCTTGATCGCCACGATCCCGATGTCCGCATGGAAAAGGTCCATGTTGTCCGCGATTATATCCGCCTGTCTCTTTTGAGCGACATCCGCATATACGACATCGACCGACCCAACGGCGAACTGATACTCCGCGGGGTTGCAGGCATCTCCCAGTATCGGGAGCATATTCGGCCTGGCTGCACAGGAGTTCACAAGACCTCTGAACATCCTCGGCGAGAATTCCACGCAGTATATCCTGCCGTCGACAGCAATATCCGATATGTGGGATGCCGTCGTCCCGCTGGAAGCCCCCAGATAGAGGATCCTGCTGTCCCTTTTTATCGGAAAGACCTTGCCGCCAACCTTGATGTAGGATGCGAGCTTGCTCTTCCTCGGGTTCCATTCTCGGTATTCCTGATCGGAGATCCTCACAAGCTTCTCTCCGTAAACCCTTATGCCGGGGTTGTAAGAAAGTGTGTAGATCCTATTACCGTCAGAGAAAACAGAACCTTTTGTGGATTCGACAGGTATCATCGTTTTGTAATCGGCACGCACTCTATAATAATTCTCTTACAGCAAAAGGCCAGCTATCTTTTCATAGGCCAGATGTTGTACTGTGTCAGACCGCGTGATGCGATCTGCGACATTCTTTTTATCTGTATTCTCATCCGTGTTCATGTTCGATGAAGGTCCGAAACCTGCCGGAGAGTCGGCCGATCTGCTTAAGATAATGATGCTGACAGGCTCTATCATAGGGATGTTCAGCGTATTTATGGCATGGGTCAGTCTGGATGTAGGGATAGTATTCGAGAACACAGGATATGAACTGTTCACAGAAGGACGCGGCCATGCCGAGAGCGGTTATTTTGTCTACATGCCCCTTGCCGTGCTGCTGATGTCGATCCTTGCTATGATCCCCGCCGCTCTGACATTCACCAGACACAGGAGGAAAGGCGCCGCCGCAGGTGCGGCACTGGGAGTGGCCGTACTGGTATCTGTCATTTTTTACATGCTGTACC